>JBAXLL010000198.1:0-4384 GCA_037134835.1 Verrucomicrobiota bacterium | reverse complement strand
ATTGATATTCCTAACCAACTGGTGTTCAGCTACTCATAACTGGACAGCCGTGGGATTTGGCCAACCTCTCCGGGTCTCCGCGTTTAATCCGATTTCCCATCGTGTGAATTCGCGTCCATCCGTGGTTGAAAAAGTCCGCCGACCTTTCTCTGCGTTGCTTGCGCCTAATTGCGGCCAATCTCCGCCGCTTGCCCGGTCTGGCTCACCCTCCACCCCCGAAAAAATCTGCTTGCGCCGCACGGTGGCGTTTGAGATAGATGGCCCCTGCGTTAGTGAAAGCCTGCTGGTTGCAGGTTTCCACCATGACTGGTCCGGCATTCCGCCGGATTTGTAACGGTGACGTCGGCCAAGTCCCGTTTTCCGGGGCGAAGCGGGCGGCACGGGGCCTGCAAGGGCTCCCTTCAGTCGTGTCAACCTAACTCCCAAACCATGTCAACCGTCGTCGTCAAACCCACCATCATCGCCGAATACAAAACCCACGCCACGGACACCGGCTCGTCCGAGGTACAGGTCGCGTTGCTCACCGCCCGGATCAATCATCTGACCGAGCATCTGCGCACCCACCGCAAGGACTTCCACTCGCGCCGCGGCCTCCTTCAGATGGCCTCGCGCCGCCGCAAGCTTCTCGATTACCTCAAAAAGCACGATTTGCCCAAATATACCGAACTGCTTCAGAAGCTAAATCTCCGCAAATAACCCTTTATCGCACGGGCGACCCGATCCGCGGGTCGCCCGCTGTTGTTTTACGACACTCGCATCCAGCCTGGGACATTTCCATTTGCCGCCCACCGGTATTCCGGGCGCCAAATGGAAATCTCTCGGAACGGACCGAGGTGAATAAAACGGTTTCAAAAACTAGAAACTTCACCCGACGCGCGCTGCCCTCCGGCAGCATCGCGTCCTCCGCAGCGCAGGCACCCCGCCTGTTCGCGTTCCCAACCCACGCCAGCGTATCGCCGGCGGTCCGCCAGCAAATCCGCAACCGACATCCGTCATCCGAAAACCAAATCCGCACTCCGCGTTTCCAACATGAATCAGAAACATTCCGTCACCGTCCCGAACCTCGGGATCACCTTCTCCGCAGGCTCCCTCGCCCAGCTCGCCAATGGCGCCGTCAACGTCACCGTCGGCGAGACCAATGTCTTTGTCACCGCCTGCGTCGCGCAGACCACCAAGCCCGGCCAGGACTGGTTCCCGCTCACGGTGGACTATCGCGACAAATACGCCGCCGCCGGCCGCTTCCCCGGCGGTTATTTCAAGCGCGAAGGCCGGCCTTCCGAAAAAGAAATCCTCACCTCGCGCCTGTGCGACCGTCCTTGCCGCCCGCTTTTCCCCGAGGGGTTTCTTAATGAGGTGCAAATCATCGGCCAGCTCATGTCGGCCGACCAGCTCCACGACTCCGACATCCCGATGGTCAACGGCGCCAGCGCCGCGCTCGCCATCTCCGACATTCCCTGGAATGGACCCATCGGCGCCATCCGCGTTGCGCTGATTGATGGCCAGTTCGTCGCCAATCCCAACATCGAGCAGATGTTCGCCTCCTCGCTCGACCTCATCTACGTCGGCAACGAAAAAGACATGCTGATGATCGAGGGTTCCGCCGACCAGATTGAAGAGGAAAAATTCATCGAGGCGCTCGCGTTTGGCCATCAGGCGATCCAGCCCATCATCACCGCAATTAAGGAGCTGGTGAAGCTCGCAGGCAAGGCCAAGGCCGTGTTCCCGCTCGTCGGGGCCACGCCCGCCGCCCGCGCGATCATCGAGCGCGTCGTCCCCGCCGAGCGCATCTCCGCTGCCATCTTCGGCAAGGAAAAGGCTGCACGCGGTGCCGCCGTCAAAGTGCTGAAGGACGAGGCCAAGGCCGCCCTTATCGCCGAAATCGGCGCAGACAAGTTCACCGACGTTGATCTCAACGTCGTCTTCGAAGACCTCCAGTATAAGGCCTACCGCCACACCGTCCTGACCAAGGGCATCCGCTCCGACGGTCGTGGGGCCAAGGCGCTCCGACCCCTGCAGTCGCAGGTCGGCGTCCTCCCTCGCGTCCACGGCTCCGCCATGTTCCAACGCGGTGACACCCAGAATATCGCGATCACCACTCTCGGGCCGACCAAGGAAGCCCAGGACATGGACGGACTCACCGGCGGCGCCACGTCCAAAAGCTTCATCCTTCATTACAACTTCCCGCCGTTCTCCGTCGGCGAAACCGGCCGCACCACCGGCCCCGGCCGCCGCGAGATCGGCCATGGCGCGCTCGCCGAGCGTTCGCTCGTCCCTGTGCTGCCCCCCGAGGATGCGTTTCCCTACAGCATTCGCGTCGTCTCCGAGATCATGGCCTCGAACGGCTCGACCTCGATGGCCTCGGTCTGCGGGGGCTGCCTCGCCCTCATGGATGCCGGCGTCCCCATCATTGCGCCCGTCGCCGGCATCTCCTGCGGCCTGATGACTCAAAACGCCGCCGACGGCTCCATCGAGAAATGGGTCACCATCACCGACATCCTCGGCGAGGAAGACCATTTCGGTGACATGGACTTCAAGCTCGCCGGTACGACGAAAGGTATCACCGGCTTCCAGCTCGACCTCAAGATCCATGGCCTGCCGTTCGAGATCGCCAAAGCCGCGATCTTCCAGGCCCGTGACGCCCGCATCGAAATCCTCCGCGTCATGCTCGCCACCATGCCTGCCCCGCGCGCCGATCTCAGCAAATACGCCCCTCGCATCCAGACCATCCAGATCAACCCGGAAAAGATCGGGCTCCTCATCGGGCCTGGCGGCAAAACAATCCGCCGCATCACCGAGACAACCGGCGCGCAGATTGACATTGCCGAGGACGACTCGGGCAAGGTCTTCGTCTATTCCAACAACGGCGATGCGATGGCCCGTGCCATTGCGGAAATCGACGGTCTCTGCGGCGGCGGTGCCGGCGGTGGCCGCGAAGGTGGCGGCGGCGGTGCGCCCATTGAGATTGGCAAAATCTACAATGGCCGTGTGACCGGCGTGAAACCCTTCGGGGCCTTCGTCGAATGCACGCCGGGACAGGAAGGACTCTGCCACATCAGCGAACTGGCTGACTTCCGCGTGAACCGCACGGAAGATGTCGTCAACATGGGCGACCAGATCAGCGTGAAGTGCATCGGCATTGACGAACGCACCGGCAAAGTCCGCCTCAGCCGGAAGGCCGCGATGCGCGAGCTTGAGGCCCAAAAACAGGGCGGCGGCGCACCCGCCGCACCCGCGCAAAGCTGATCGTTCTACCGTTCCCCTGCCCGTTTCCGAGCCGGAGCCGCTTACGTGGCTCCGGCTTTTCTTTTCACCGCCAGTGTTCGGCGATCCATGGTGTCGGTCGGACGTAACGGAGCAGACCATGTCCTTTGCCGATGAGCGCTTCGTCGGGGTTGGGGTTGCCGTGAAACACGACAATTCGCGCGCCGGGAGGAATTGGGGGAACCTGGATGAAGTTGAGCGGAAACACTGGCAGACAAGTGTGCTTGAAGCTCACGCACCAATCGGCCGGCCAGTAGGTGAGCAGGCCCTGACGATGGATTTCCCGCGTAAGGTATTCCTGCTCGTTGCGGACCTCGCGTTTCACCTGGTCAAGATGGGCGAGGAAATAGGCCAGCAAATCGGGATGCGCCCCCGCCTCGAAACGATAGACCGACGAGTTGCCGGTGATACGGTGGGGCCGCGCCCAATCGTGGATGATGCAGAATTTCCCCGGATGTTCGAAAAATGCATCGAGCGCACCGGTGATGACCACATCCACATCGAGAAACAGCGTCGGGCCGCGCAGATCGGCGAGCGGGGCGGCGAAGGTCGAAAGCTTGCGCCAGCCGCGCTCCTTGCCCGGCGGCAGGTCCATCACGGGCAGCGGCAGGGCCTCGATGCCGGCGGCGAGATCGAGTCCGGCCGCATCGTCGGTGAAGCACACGAAGCGATGCGGGCGTGCGAGATGGCGGCGCACCATGGAGCGGAGCTTGTTGACAAACTCCGGGCCATACTTCGTGCCCCACTTCATGCAAATGACATTGACCATGGCACCACCTTGGGGCGGCGGCCAGGCTTTGCACGACGGAAAAATTCCGCCGGGTGTCGGTTCCCTTTCCATCGTCAGGGTGATTTTCCCGCTTCCTCCTCCGCCTGCGCCCGCCCATGCTGGCACCGCACGATGGAACGCGCCGGCAAGCAGCCCAACCTCCTTCACCCCCGCCTCTGGCCCATGTGGGTCGGCGTCGCATTGTTCCGGGTGCTCTCGCTGCTGCCTTGGCGGCTCCAGCGGCTCCTGGCCGCCGCGCTCGCCGCATTCTGGTGGCACCTCATCCCAGTCCGCCGTCGGGTTGCCCTCATCAACCTGCGGCTCTGCTTTCCCGAAAAAAGCGCCGACGAAATC
>JBAXLL010000197.1:0-4458 GCA_037134835.1 Verrucomicrobiota bacterium | reverse complement strand
CCGTGACCTTCCTAACCCATTGGCAACTCGTGGCGGATTTCAATTCCGTCCTCACTTCACCCCTCGCGCGTCAGCGCGAAAACTGCGAAAATCAAAAGTGGCGGAGGGGGGGGGATTCGAACCCCCGATACCTTGCGGTATACGCGCTTTCCAAGCGCGCGCATTCGACCACTCTGCCACCCCTCCGGCTTGCGGGAAGGGGGTCGTTAAGCCTCACGTCGCCGGGGTGGTCAACGGAAATCCCTGCGGTCAAAAGGAGGCAGGAGTCAGGAGCCAGGAGCCGGAGCTCAAAATCCAGAATCCAAAATCCTATATTCAGAACTCCCTCATCCCCTCCTTCTCCCGTCTCCCCCCTCTTTTCCTCTCCTAAAGAATCCCCTCCTGACTACTGAATTCTGACTCCTGTCTCCTTTCCACCGCCCGCGGCATCCTCCCTGCTCATCCGCGTCTTCGCGTTTAATCCGAATTCTTCTCCTGAATCTGACTCCTTCCCCCTCCTCCCAGCATTTTCCACCAAATGCCGCTTGCCCGAACCGTCCCGCACCCGGTAACGTGCCGGAATTCATTCATGGTCACCGCCAACTCCGAACTCACCTATAACAGCAAAATCGAGGGCGAAGTCGTCGTATCCCGCGCCGACGCGGTGATCAACTGGCTCCGCAGCAGCTCCCTCTGGCCCATGCCCATGGGCCTCGCCTGCTGCGCCATCGAGCTCATGGCCACCGGGGCCAGCCGCTTCGACATCGCCCGCTTCGGCGCCGAGGTCATGCGCTTCTCCCCCCGCCAATCAGACGTGATGATCGTAGCGGGCACCGTGACCTACAAGATGGCCCCGCACGTCCGCCGGATCTACGACCAGATGGCCGCGCCCAAATGGGTCATCGCCATGGGCGCGTGCGCCAGCACCGGCGGGATGTATCGCAGCTACGCCGTGCTGCAGGGCGTGGACCGCATCATCCCCGTGGACGTGTATGTGAGCGGCTGCCCGCCGCGCCCCGAGGCGCTGCTCGACGCCCTCATCAAGCTCCAGGACAAGGTGAAACGCGACCACTCCGCCAGCAAGCTGATGAGTGCGTGAAACAACCCATCACACTGAAGATGAACCACGGAGACACAGCGGGCACAGAGGCCAAACCTCATCGCTACCTCCGTGCACTCCGTGCCTCAGTGGTTCAATAAAACTATCCATGACCGCACCAGCCGATGCCACCGCCGCCTTACGGGAGAGATTTCCCTCGGCCACGCCGCGCCCGAGCCTCGACCACCCGGCGGCCAACATCCCGGCGACCGAGGCCTTGGCGGCCCTGCGGTATTTGCGCGACGAGCAGGGCTTTGATTTCCTCGTGGATCTGACCGCGATTGACTGGGGCGCGGACGCCTGCGCCCGCTTCACCGTGGTCTGGCACCTGTTTTCGACCACGAGCCTCGCCTATCTGCGCCTCGCCGCCGACTGCGCCGACAACGCCGCCCCCGCCATGGCGAGCGCCGTCCCGCTCTGGCCCGGGGCGGAGTGGCACGAGCGTGAAACCTACGACATGTTTGGCATCCACTTTGCCGGCCACCCCGACCTGCGCCGCATCCTGATGTGGGATGGCTACGCGCACCACCCGCTGCGCAAAGATTTCCCACTGGCCGGCATCGAGGGCGAGCTGTCCGACCCGGAGGTCGCGACCGAGACCGGCACGAAGGTCATCGCTGCGCCGATGGCGGGCGGGCCGTTTGTCGCCGCACCGGGCGAGATGAACCTCACCGACTCCGAGCCACGCGCGAAAGACGAGAGCTGGAACGAGGCGCGCGAGAAACCGATCTGACATGAAGTTCATGTTTCACAGTTCAAGGTTCACCGTCGGGCGCGCACCCGTGTATGGGTTCGGCAACCGTGAACCGATAACCATAAACTGATAACCCTTGCCGACCCGATGCCGACCACACTCATCTTCCCCATGTCAGTGACCCGCCACCTCGCAGGTCGGGCATTGCCTGTCGGCCATATTTTGGGCCTGTTTTCCACGGTTTTCCACGGTTTTCCACGGTCATTTATGGTTTTTTCGGTGTTTTTATGTCATTTTGGATCATTTGAGGTTTTTCGTGGTTTTGCTCGGTTTTACACGATTTTGAGCAGTTTTTTGCGGTTTTTTGCGGTTTTTTGCGGTTCCGCCGCCTTCTAAGCATGCCCACCGAATACACCTTTCCCGACAGCGCCGCCAAAGCCGCGAATGCAGTCAATGCCGCAGGCGAGTTTGAGACCGAAAAGATGTCGCTCTCGATGGGGCCGTCACATCCTTCGACTCACGGGGTGCTCCGCCTCCAGCTTGAGCTGGACGGCGAGATCGTGACGAAGTGCGACCCGGTGCTCGGCTACCTGCACCGCGGCGACGAAAAAATCGCGGAGAACATGACCTACAACCAGTTCGTCCCTTACACGGACCGGCTGGACTACCTCGCCCCGCTCGCCAACAACGTGGCCTACGCGATCGCGGTCGAACGCCTGGCCAAGCTGGAGGTGCCGCCGCGGTGCCAGGCTATCCGCGTGATCATCTGCGAAATGGCCCGGATCTCGGCGCACCTGCTGGGCCTGGGCGCCTATGGCATTGATGTGGGCGCGTGGAGCATCTTCCTCTACACGTTCACGGAGCGGGAAAAACTCTACAAGCTGTTTGAAGAGCTGACCGGGGCGCGCTTCACGACGAGCTACACGCGCATCGGCGGCCTCCAGCGCGATGTGCCCGAGGGCTGGACGCAGAAGGTGGACGCGTTCTGCGACCAGTTTCTGCCGATCCTCGACGAGATCCTCAGCCTGCTGACCCGGAACAAGATCTTCATGGACCGCACAGTGGACGTGGGCGTGATCTCGCGCGCGGACGCCATCGCGTATGGCCTGACCGGGCCCAACCTGCGCGGCAGCGGGGTGCCGCTCGACCTGCGCAAGGACAAGCCCTATTCCGGCTACGAGCAGTATGAGTTTGACGTGCCCGTGGGGGCGAAGGGCGACTGCTACGACCGCTATCTCTGCCGCGGCGAGGAGATGAAGCAGAGCGTACGCATCATCAAGCAGGCGATCGCGAAATTTCCCGGCGGAGACTGGTTTGCGCGCGACGCAAAGAAGATTTTCGCCCCTTCCAAGGACAAGATCCTCACCTCGATGGAGGAGCTGATCCAGAATTTCATGCTCGTGACCGAGGGCCCGCAGATGCCCGCCGGCGAGGTGTATTTCGAGGCGGAGAACCCCAAGGGGGCCCTCGGCTTCTATGTCGTAAGCAAGGGCGGCGGCGTGCCCTGGCGCCTGAAAATCCGCGCCCCGAGCTTCTGCAATCTCTCCATCCTGCCAAAGGTGTGCGTCGGCAGCCTCGTGTCGGACGTGGTCTCAATTCTCGGCTCGCTCGACTTCGTCATGGGCGAGGCCGACCGCTGATTTTTAACCACCGAGACACGGAGAACACAGAGAATGAAACTTTCACTTTCAAAAAACTTGGCCGCGCTCCGTGCCCTCTGTGCCTCTGTGGTTCAACCATGAATCTCCAACCTGCCACGCTCCAAAAAATTGACGAGGTGATCACCCATTATCCGGTGAAACGCAGCGCCACACTGCCGTTGCTGCATCTCATCCAGGAGGACATCGGCCACCTGCCCGAGCGCACCGAGGAATGGGTCGCCGCCAAGCTCGGCCTCGAGCCGATCAACGTGTATGAGGTCATCACGTTCTACCCGATGTTCCGTCGGAAGCCGATCGGCCGCCGGCACATCAAAGTCTGCCGCACGCTCTCCTGCGCGCTCGTCGGTGGCTACAAGACCTGCGCGCAGTTCGAGCAGGAGTTCCATACGCACCGGGGTGAAGTCTCGCCCGACGGCGAAGTCACAGTGGACTTCGTCGAATGCCTCGCGAGCTGCGGCACCGCGCCCGTCGTGCTGATTGATGACGACCTCCATGAAAACGTGGACTGCGCCAAGGCGAAGGCGCTGAGCGCGCAGATCAAGGCGGAGGCAGTGGCGAAGAGACAGGAGACAGGAGTCAGGAGCCAGAAGACAAAAGCCTGAGCTTGGCACTCGAAACCCAAAACCATTCACCTCCCTCTTACCTTCTCCCCTCCTGAATCCTTCCATCCTGACTCCTTTCATCCCGACTCCTTCCGCCAATGCCCTCCCCCCAACAACGCCGCATCATCTTTGTTCACATTGACGAGCCCGGCTACACCAACGACCTCCCCTGCTACCTGAAGCACGGCGGTTACGAGGTGTTGAAGAAGGCGGTCACGCGTCCGCCACAGGAGCTGATTGACGAGGTAAAAAAATCCGGCCTGCGCGGGCGCGGCGGCGCGGGTTTCCCCTGCGGTGTGAAGTGGGGCCTCGTGGACCGCAAGAGCGGCAAGCCGATTTACCTGATCGTCAATGCCGACGAATCCGAGCCTGGCACCTTCAAGGACCGCTACATCATGCACCAGGACCCGCACCAGTTGATCG
>JBAXLL010000196.1:0-4497 GCA_037134835.1 Verrucomicrobiota bacterium | reverse complement strand
GCCTATGCCGAGCAGGGCGATTTTGTCGCCGGCCTTCACCGCACCCGCTTCGATGGCAGCGGCAAGGGTGGCCGGCAGCGCCACCGAACCGGTGTTCCCGAGCGTTTCGAACGTCGAAAAATCCTTCGCCAGGTCGAGACCAAGCGCACCGTAAAGCTTCCGCCGGTGGGTACTACCAACCTGATGGCAGATTAAACGGTCCGGGGTGGTCGCGCTCCAGCCGGTACTCGCGGTGAAGTCGCGCCACGTATCTTGCGCGAGTGCCAAACCGGCGACGAGCAGCGCCTCGCTGTCAGTCTGCATCGCCAGCGAGTCCGCGCCGTGCGTGTCGCCCTGACAAAGCGCACTGTGCGCCGTGGCCGCGCGCGCCACGCCGCCGAGTAGTTGGTGAGCATGGCCTTTAATGAGATCGCGATGGCAGACGACGGCCGCCACTGCGCCCGAGCCGATGGTGAGGTTCGCAAAGAACGGCTTGATGCCGTTGCGGTCGAGCGGCTGCTCCAGCAGCGTTTTCAGCGTCTGCTCCACAAGCGGCCCGCCGTTTTCGCCCGCAACGACCAGCGCGCACCTGATCTGCCCGGATTCGATCAAGCCCGCCGCTATGGTGAGCGAGTTGAGAAAGCCGAGGCAGGCATTCGACACATCAAAGATCTGCGCCGTTGCCGGCAGGCCGATCTTGCGGTGGGCAAACGACGCCGTCGCCGGTTCCATCATGTCGCGGCACACTGCCGCATGAATAAACAGCTCGACCTGATCGGCGCGTAGCGCCGACTTCGCCAGCACGGCGCGGCCGGCGATTGCGCTTGCATCGGACGGCCGCGTGCCGCTAGGCCAGACGCGCCGCTCGCGGATGCCCGTCATCAGCTCCAGCCGGCCCTCCGGCAGCTTGAGCCGTTCGTACAGTGGCCGCAGCCGCACCTCGATCGCCGACGACGTGAGAATCCCGTCCGGCAATGCGACGGCTATGGATTCGATGCAGGTGTGGGCGAATTTCATTCGTAATATTGCCCAGACTCAGACGCAAAATCCCATAAAAAACTCCCATTCGAAGTGCGGATGTTCATTTGAGGTTTGGCCTTTGCTCCGACGCCGCGGGCATGCGCATCGCCAAACGGATGATATCCTTGTCGAAAAAATTGCTGCCCAAGCCCGCATCCACGGTGAGGGTGGTGCCATTGAGTCCGCTGCTGCGGGGGCTGAGGAGAAACAGCGCCGCATCGGCCACCTCCTGCGTGGCGAGGCTGCGTTTTCGGAATGTAAGCTTTTCCGCGTAAAGATAGCTTTCAAGATAGCCGGGAATGCCCGCCGACGCACTCGTCTTGAGCGGACCGCTGCCCACGACGTTGAAACGCACCTCGGTATCGGCGCTGAACGACTTGGCGAGAAACCGGGCCGCCGACTCCAGCGCGGCCTTGATCGGGCCCATGTAGCCGTAGTTGTCGGGGGTCACGAGCAACGAGGAGATGCCGATGGTCACGACCGATGCATCCCGCGCCAGGTGCGGCTTGAAGGCGTTCGCCAACTCCACGAGTGAGAACGCCGAAACTGCGGTGGCCTGCAAAAAGTCCTTCCGCTTTGTGGCGTGAAAGAACTGGACGCCCTCGCTGTAATTGGCAAAGGCGATGGAGTGGACGAGGCCGTGCAGCGGTGCGTGGCCGGCGGCGGTGATTTCGGTGGCGAGCCGTTCCGCCGCGCCCTCCTGCTCCACGTCGCACACGAAGACGGGCTTGCCGACGAGCTGTCCGGCGAGGGATTTCCTGCGCGTCTCGGAGCGAACGCTGTAAATCACACGCGCCCCCTGCTCCTCAAGCGACTTCGCAATCAACCACGCCACGCTCTTGCGGTTGGCGACGCCAAGCACAAGGAAGGTTTTGCCGGTGAGCTGGAGGAAGTCGGACATGGGAGATTCAGAAGGTAGGGCGAGGCGTCCCCGCCGAGCCGTGATTGTCCACGGGCTCAACGGTTAGAACCAACGCTGCCAGTTGAAAGGCATCGAACACATGAGGCCAAGCATCGGCCTGTGCAACCAAACCCGCACGCACGGGATTCATGCGGATGTAATGCGCTTTCTCATTCAAAGATTCATCGTTGCGGAGTCGGTGGTCAAAGAAACGCTGCTGCCATTCCACCCTGAGCGATTTTGCCGTGTAGCCCTTCCAAGCGGCGATGCGCTGGGCGAGTGCTTGGTCGGACGGAAACGAAATCAAGCCATGCACATGGTCGGGCATCACGACGAAGAGCCGGGCAAACCAGTCGCCTCTGTCATGAAGATGTCGCACGCTGGCGATCAAGCCTGCTGCCGTATGACCGGCCAGCAGGGGCGTGCCACCACGCTTGGCCGCATTAATGGCGATAAAAAACACCGCGCCCGCCTTTACCCAAGCTGGCGGCGTATGTCCCCCCAGCGGTTTGCGCTGCGGGAGATTGGCGGCAGAGCAAGGGGCCCTCTCCGGGCCGTGATTGATTGGCGAGCCGTCGAGAGGTTTCACTCTGCCCAGCGGCTCGGCCGGAGGCCTCGCCCTACCTTGCTGCGTCAATTGATTCATGGTTTGGCCGTGCCTCCAGGAGCCTTCCAGGTCACGGCGAAATCCACTGTGAGGACACGGGTGCCGTCGGCCTTTTTGACGGTGCCAGCCATCATCGTGAAACCCCCGAGAGATTCTTTTTTCTTCACCTCGATCACGATCGTGTCACCGGGGAATACCGGACTGCGAAAGCGCACTTCGCTGATTTTGGCGAGCAGTGGCACGGTTTCGGTGGGCCTACCACCGGCTGTCTGCACCTGCCGCGCAAGGAAAAGCGCGCCGGTCTGAAAGACCGCTTCGCACAGCAGCACACCGGGCGTAATCGGTGCGCCGGGATAGTGGCCACGATAAAAGTCCTCTTCGGCAAGCCAGGTACGGCGCGCGCTGAGGCTGTCGGCGGACTCGGTCAGAATCTCGTCAACAAAGAGAAACGGAGGACGATGTGGGATGAGATCAGTAACGGCAGGCATGGTACCCAATAAAATGCGGAGACCCGCCAACGCCAAGCAGAGAAATTAGCCGGCTGGATTGTGCAATTCCCACGCAGGAATGTGCTTGCAGGCAAATGAGCCGCAGCGCCCATCCAGTCATTCCAAGCCCCCTTTAAATAGGGGTGTATCTACTATTTCTGCGGCTACCCGGCCGGTTGTGCCGCCGGTACGATCAAAGGCAGTTCCCGCACCTTGAGGTTGCGAAACCAACACTCGTCGTCGTGATATGTGAGCATGATATGGCCGGTGATCTTGTCCCCAAACTCCGGCTGGTCCTTAAACTTGCTCCGGGCCAACCCCGTCTTTACCTCGGGGCTGCCCACTTCGTAAGCGAGAATCTTTTTGCCGTTCAACCAATGCTCGACCCGGTTACCCCGGACCACCAGCCGTGACGCATTCCACTCTCCGGCCGGCTTGATCGGCTTGTCGGCGGCCGGTGGCAGCACATCATAAAACGCACCGGTCTGGTAAAGCGGTCCACGCCTGGCGTCGGAATGCCGGGCGTCGTCAATCATCTGGTATTCGTGCCCCGGCGCGCCGGGGCGCTCCTCGGTGACGAAATATTTCACACCGTTGTTCGCGCCCTCGGCCACACGCCATTCCCAGCTCAGTTCAAAGTCGGTGAATTTTTTCTCCGTGATGAGCTCGCCCCCCCGCACGTTCGGCACGGTCTTGAGCAGACCATCCTTGATCGCCCAGCCCGTGGCCGGAGGCCCCGGCATGCGGTAGCCGCGCCAGTTCTTAAATGTCTGGCCGTCGAAAAGTAACATCCAGCCGTCGGCCTTTTCTGCAGCCGTCAGCTCATTGGTGGCGGGAACGGACACGACGGTTCGCGGGGAATCCGGCGGCGCTGGAGCTGCGGGCCCACCCGCGGCATGAAGCGCGAGGCTCGCAAGAAATAAAATCAGTGAGCAAGCGGATGTGAGGCGATGGGGTTTCATGGCGCAGCTGGGTAACGCGGCCCCAACGAGAGACCATCCCTTGCCCGCCGGCAAACCAATTTGCCAAACGGCCCAGAAGACTATGCCGGTCTGGTCAGCTCCCCTGCGCGTAAGCGTCGGCCTCGCCCAAGGCGGTGCGGAGCGTGGCAAGAGCGATCGCGTGGCGGTAGTTGGCCGAAAGCTGGTTGTTGCGGGCCTGCGTCAACGCGACCTGCGTTGAGAGCACATCAAGCTGAGTGGCCGTGCCGGCGAGGTTGCGGACCGTGGCGAGGCGGAGCGCCTCCTCGGCCTGTCGCACAACTTGCGACGCTGCCGCCACCAGATCTGCGGCCTCCTGCAACGAGGAGAGCGCACGGCGAACCTCGACCTCGACCGCGAGCGTTTGCTCGGCGCGGGCGAGATGGGCTTGCGCGAGTTGCGAGCGAGCCTGGGCGACCCGACCGTCGGTCAGGTGGCCGTCAAAAATGGCCCAGCTGGACTGCACCCCGATGGTCCAGCCGTGTGCGCTGTCCCCAAAGCTGTTTGAACCGAACGCCTTTT
>JBAXLL010000195.1:0-4525 GCA_037134835.1 Verrucomicrobiota bacterium | reverse complement strand
GTGCTGTTGACCCTGCTGGTGCTGGGCGGGCTACGGTTGTTATAGCCGATCGAGGATCGCAAACTACCGTACGGACGGTTCCATCCCGTCTCTCCCGAGCCGGGCTACTCTTTTCGCGTAGCCCGCTTTGGGAGCAGCGGGAGGTTGACTGGCCTCCGCAGGCCGGTCATAGACCGGCTCTACACCGTCGCCGCCCCCGGAAATGGAATCTTGGCGGAGCGGGCGGGCCGCCCGCGCTCCCATTGATCCCCCTCCGGAATGGGCATCGAGGCAAACTGAGAATCAGAACCAAAGGGCGCAGCAAGTCTGCGCCCCTACAACCAGCCCAAACCAGCCTGTCGGAGACCGGCGCTACTACAAACCAAACCGGCCGGGTACAGACCGGCCTACTTTAACCATGGCGGCCGTTGGTCTTTCTCCTTCCTTTACGCCCATCGCGCCCTTTGCGTGAGGCATGGCTTGGGAGATCAAATTTCGCCGTGGCATCCACCTGCCGCAGATCGGGTGGTGGCTCGACTCGCAGGTGCGCACCGACCGGGCGTTTGTCTCGCACGCGCACAGCGACCATATCGCCCGGCATCGCGAAATCCTCTGCACGGCTGCGACAGCGCGCCTGGTGCGCGCCCGCCTGCCCGGCCGGCGGGAGGAAACGATTCTGCCCTTCGGTCGCGCGCATGAGCTCGCGCCCGGCGTCACGGCCACCTTGCATTCGGCCGGGCATATTCTTGGCTCCAGCCAGATTCTGCTCGATCACGCGGAGCACGGCACGCTGCTCTATACCGGCGACTTCAAGCTTCGGCCGGGCCTTGCCGCCGAACCTTGCGCCACGCCGCACGCCGACACACTCATCATGGAGACGACCTTTGGCCGGCCGCGCTACGTTTTTCCGCCCGAAGAGGAGGTCATCGCCGGCCTGATCGCCTTCTGCCATGCCGCACTGGCCGAAGGCGCGACACCCGTGCTGCTCTGCTACAGCCTCGGCAAGACGCAGGAAGTGCTCCGCGCGCTCGGGCCGGCCGGCCTGCCCGTCATGCTGCACGCAGAGGCTGCGCGGCTGACCAATGTCTGCGAGCAATGCGGCACAACCTTTCCCCCCTGGCGCGAGTTTGACGCGAGCGAATGCGGTGGGCACGTGGTCATCGGTCCGCCGCAGGGAAGGAACGGCGCATTTCTCAACAAAATCCCGGGCGCACGCACGGCGGCGATCACCGGCTGGGCGCTCGATCCTGGCGCGACCTACCGCTACCAATGCCATGCGGCGTTTCCACTCTCTGACCACGCCGACTATCCGGGCCTGCTGCGCTTTGTTGAGCTGGTGCAACCGCGCCGGGTGCTCACACTGCACGGCTTCGCGGCAGAATTTGCCACCACGCTGCGTGCGCGCGGCATTGAGGCGTGGGCGCTCGGCGAGGCCAATCAGCTGGAGATGCCGCTGCGGTAGGAGCCGAAATCGCAGCGGATGCCCCCCACCCTGCCCGGCCGTGATCCCGCGGCCGGATTGAACCGGGGGCTTGAATCGCGCCGCTATCGCACCGCGGAACGCGACCGCCGCACGGCGCTCCATCCACAATGGTCAAAATGCGTCGCCACCCGCTTGCCGCCGGTGAGGACCGGCCGCCAGCATCAGGGTAAGATTCCGCTCGCGCCGCGCACCGCGCCGGGCACGATGGCACTCGCGCCGGCTTTTGCTGTCATTGTCTCCGCCACGCTCCGCTTCGCATGAAACCAGCCTTCGCCCTTCTCCTGCTGCTCGTCACGCTGCGCCCCGCAGACGGGGCGGGTGCTGCCGCATCGACGAAGCCCCTCACGGCCACGGTTTCCATCCCTGCGGCCAGCCAGGCACCGGCCCCGCCCAAAGCTGTCGTCAAATCTGGCGACGCCGTCTCGCTGCTCCCGGGTGAATTGTTCAAGTTTCAGGTCGGCTGGGGGCTGTTCAGCGGCGCAGGCGAGATCAAGGTCACCGCGACCAGCTCCTCGCTGGCCGGCCAGCTGCTCACACGCGTCACCACCCAGACCGCCACCAAGGGTGTCATCGGCGCGCTCTACTCCTTCACCGGCGAGGCCGTCGCCGATTTCGACAGCCGCGACGGCCGTCTGCTCACCGCGCACGCCGATACCCGGGCGGGCAAGAAGCCGACGCAGATGGCGGTCACCTTCGACTATGCACGCAGCGAGGCCGCCTACGTTGATCCGCTCCGCCCCGCGCGCACCCGCATGCTCTCGCTGCCGCCGGGCCGCCCGATGGACCTCATCACCGTGCTAATTCAGGCGCGCGCCTGGAATCTCAAGCCGGGGGAAAAGCACGCCGCGCTCGTGCTGTTCGACGACGAATTCTACCCGCTCACCATCACCGCGCAAAAGGTGGAGAACATCTCCACGCCCAAGGGCAGGCGCGACGCCATGATGCTGATCCCGGAGATGGCCGGCCCGCCCAAGGGGATGTTTAAAAAAGGCGGCGCCGTAAAAGTCTGGATTTCCAACGACCGCGACCGCCTCCCGTTGAAGTTCGAGGTCAAGGTCAAGGTCGGCACCGCCACCGCGACCTTGGTTGACTACCAGCCGCCGGCGTCAGTACCCGCCAAGCCGGCGGACAAAAGCGTGACCCTGAAATAGGGGCCTGCTGGCTGGCGGTGGCCCGGCGGATTTCTGCGCGGTTTCATAGACATCATCTCCGGGCAGACTTTCTCCTGCGCCAGTTACGGGAGATCCGGCTCTGACCGTTGAAACCGCCACGGCTTCGCCGACCACACGGGGCCGGCGTAAGCCACGCCGACGCGCGGGCCGGCCTCAATCGCGCGGCGCGTCACGACGAAGCCGTCGTCTTCCAGCCACAGCCCGCTCGTGAGTGCGGCAGGCTGGGCGTTGAGGCTGCGGGTGATGCCGAGCATGCGGGTCAACCGGCCGGGGCCAGTTACTCCTTCGACACTTCGAATGAGAACCGCGGCCGGCCAGTCCGCCGGGCCGATAACCACGTTGAGCATCTCATGCATGCCATAGCAGAGATAGACATACCAGACGCCGCCGGGCGCAAACATGACCTCCGTGCGCTGGGTGCGGCCTTTGCTGGCGTGGCACGCAAGGTCGCTTGGACCATGGTACGCCTCGGTCTCGGTGATGCGTGCGCGGCGCGGTTCGCCTCCGGCCGGGTCGGCGCGCACGAGCTGCTTGCCCAGCAGCCACCGCGCGAGCACAACGGTGTTTCTGGCCTGCAACTCGTGTGGTTCGATGCGACGGGGCATGGCTGGCGTTTCGCTGTCCGCTCAGGCGCCATCCGCCTTCACCAAGGCGAACGCCCCGTTGGCCGCCACCAGAGTGCGATCTATGTCCGCGTCCGTATGCGCGGTGCAGAGAAACCAGTTGTGATGGGGGTGAAGAAAAAATCCCCGGTGCGCCATTTCCACGCAGAACCGGCGCTGTCGTCGCCACCCAGGGTCGTCGGAGAAGCTCATGAAAGGGATGGCGGGAGGCCCGGAACAGTTGACCTTCAGCCCGTGCCGTTCCGCGCCCGCGCGCAGGCCGGCCGCAAACCGTTCACCCCGCCGGCGCATCTGACCGATGCCGTCGTCGCGTTCGAGCACGTCGAGCGTGGCCAGCGCAGCGCGCATCGCCACCGCGCCTTGCCAGAAGCTGCCGGTGAGGAAGACGCGCGAGGCCGCGACCTTCAGCTCCGCGCGGCCCACGGTGGCGGAGATGGCATGGCCGTTGCCCAGCGCCTTGGAAAAGCACACAAGATCGGGGGTGAAGCCGAAAAATTGGTGGGAACCACCGAGGTGCAGCCGGAAGCCCGCCCGCACATCGTCCACGATCAGCAGCACGCCGTCCCGACGGCAGATTTCCTCCACCCCCGCCCAGAATTCCGGCACAGGCAGGACCGAGTCGCCGAAGGTCGGATGATGGTAAGGGGAAGCGATGACGGCTGCAACCTGCCCGCGGTGCCGCGCGACGAGAGTACGCAATCCGTCCAGGTCGTTCCAAGTGAAGGGGTGGATGTGCGCCCGGTCTTCCGCCATGAGACCGCCGTGGCCAGGTGTACACCACGCATGCGCCCCGTGGTAGCCGCCGCGTACCCGCAGGATTTTCTTCCGTCCTGTGAACTCGCGCGCGACCTGCACGGCCCACGTCGTCATGTCCGAGCCGTTTTTGCCAAACACTGCCCAGCCCGCGAGGCCCGTGAGGGCCACGAGCCGCTCGGCGAGGAGCACCATGGCCTCGGTCGGATGGTTGAAGCAGTCGCCGTCACGCCGCTGTTTCTCCGCCGCCGCCTCGACTTCGGGGTGGCGGTGACCGAGCACAACCGGCCCGTAGCCACACATGAAATCAACGAACTCCCGCCCGTCGGCATCCCAGTAGCGCCCGCCCTCGGCCCGCACGGCGAAGTAGGGAAATTCGCCTGGCACCGTCAGAGCCGGGCTGGTGTGACCGTAGATTCCGCCTGGAATCACGCGGCTGGCGCGGGCGAACAGCCGGAGCGATTCGGCATAGGGGCCTGTTGCCGGCGCAGGCGTGGGAGCGGTGGGCGGGTGGG
>JBAXLL010000194.1:0-4526 GCA_037134835.1 Verrucomicrobiota bacterium | reverse complement strand
GGGGGGAGTCATCATACACTGGCTAATCATCGTACTCGGGGCACCCGCTGGTGAGCAGGCGGTACCCGAACGCGGGCTGGATGGGGTCGGGCGCGGGATCGCACGTCCAGTAGGCCAGCACCCAGTTGGCGTTGCGGACGGTGCAGGCGACGCGCTCGACGGACGGGAGGCTCTCCTTGGTGCGGGCGGCGATGCTCGACCTCTGCAGGTCGGTCAGCACCTCCTGCAGGTCCTCCGCGCCGCCGGCGGTGGAGCGCGCGGGCAGCCCAGGGGCGCTGGCGCAGGCTGACGACGCGGGGGGCATGTTTTCAGACGCGGATGACGCTGCTGCGGGCGGCGGCCACGGCGCAGGTGCCCGTCATCGGCATCAACCGCGGCAGCCTCGGTTTTCTTACGACGTTTTCCGAGGCGGAAGCGCGGGCGGACTTCACCGCGCTGCTCGCCGGCCGCGGTCAGATCGCGGAGCGTTCGCTGCTCGACTGCACCGCCCCCGGCGGCCCACGCGAGCTCGCGCTCAACGATGTGCTCGTAAAAGACGCCAGCGCCGCGCGCCTCGTGCGGCTCGCGGTGTTTGCCGACGGTGAGCTCGTCACCGATTACACCTGCGATGGCCTGATCTTCTCCACCCCCACCGGCTCAACGGCTTACAACCTCTCGGCAGGCGGCCCCCTCATCCATCCCGGTGCGAGTGTCATCGCGATGACGCCCATCTGCCCGCACACGCTGAGCAACCGCTCCATCATTTTTCCGCAGGGTGTGCGGTTGCGGGTCGTCAACCGGTCGGCCCCCGCGCGCCTACTCGTGGCGGTGGACGGCCGCCGCAGCCAACGCGCCGGCGCGGATCAGCCTGTGGAAATCTGCCTCTCACGCCGCCGGCTGCAGCTGGTGCAGCGCCCCGGCCACGAGCACTTCGCCATCGTCCGTGCCAAGCTCAAGTGGAGCGGCGGCGTGACGGAAATCAAAACCAACTGACCGGAACGGCAAACGTCCCTTAACGGCTTCACGGCCGCACGACGAGCTGGGTGCGGAGCGCGCGCTGGAGGCGGCGGCGGGCGAAGTCGCGGAGGTGCGCGATCGTGACGGCAGAGATGCGGGCGTCGTAGTTTTTCCAGTCGTTCGCCGGCTGGCCGTGCAAAACGCTCAGGCTGGCCTGCATCGCACGCGCAGAATTCGTCTGCTGGCCCATCACACGGGCGGCCTGCAGCCTTGTCTGGCAGCGGAACAGCTCGTCGGGCGCGATGTCGCCAGCCGACACGCGAGCGATTTCGGCATCGAGTTCGGCGAGCACCGCATCTTCCTTGCCCGGCGCGGTCCCGGCATAAAAGTAAAACATGCCGGTCGTCGAGCCGGTTACGCGGGTTGCGCGGACGAAATACGCCAGCCCCTTCTCCTCGCGCACGCGCTCGAACAGGCGCGATGACATGCCGCTAAATAGCTCGTCGGCCACTTCGCCGACGTAGAAATCTCCGTCGAGCACACTGGGACCTGGAAAAGCCTGGAAAACGACGGCCTGCTCACGGGGTTCCTTTTCGATAAAATCGCCGGGATTGGCGGGCAGCGACCAAGCTGAATGCCTGCTGGTCGTTAACCCGACTGCGGACGGGCCAGGCGAGAGTTTGGCAAGGATGGTGCGGAGCTTGGGCGCAAGCGCGCTCGGATCGAAGTTCCCGGCAACGACGAGGATCACATTGCCCGCCACGACAAGGCGGCGCCAGAGCGCGGTGATCTCAGTGGGCGTAAGCGCGGTCAGGCCGGGGATATCGCCGTGGGCGTCGAGTGCGAGCGGGTGCGCACCGAAAAATTTTTGGCGTACATGCTTCCGGCCCAGCTCGACCACATCATCCTCCTGCTCCTTCAGGCTGGCGATCTGCGCGTCGCGTTCGATCTCAAAGGACTGTGGCGTGAAGGTGGGGGCAAGCAGCGCGTCTCCGACCAGAGCGAGCGCGCGGCTCACGTCGCCGGGCAGTACCTCGGCGGCGAAGCCGAAGCTGTTGTTCCCCGCAAAGGGATAAAAACTGCCCCCCACTTCCTCGATGAAGCGCGCGACTTCGGCGGCCGTGCGACGGCGGGTATCACGCGTGAGCAGCGTGGCCATGAGCGCACCTGCACCGCGCCGTCCGGCGGGGTCTTGCAGCGGTCCGCCGGCACAGACGACACGGACATGGAGGTTAGGCAGGCGGGAGTCCCGCTGGAGGAGCAAGCGCGCGCCATTGGGTAGCTTTTCCTCGATGAAATCGGGCGAGGTGGATGCGACCGTGACTTCGGCAGGCGCGGCGGGACGCGCGGCGGCAGGATTGAGGGATATGGCCGTGAGTGTCGTGGGTGTCAGATAATCGCGCAGCACACGGCGGAGCGCGGCACTCGTCACGCGGGCCAGGCGCTGGAACCATGCTTCACCAAAGTTGAGGTCGCCGGCGACGACCTCGGCGAGGCCGAGACGCGAGGCAATACCACCCATGGTCTTGCGTGTGTTGACCTCCCCCACGACAGCCTGACGAACGGCTTTTCGGATTTGCGCGGGGGTGAAGCCACGCGTCGCGGCCCGGGCCAGTTCGCGGTGTATGGCCGTGGTGGCGGTGTGACGTTTCCCCGGCTCGCAGGCAAAGGAAATGTAAAACAATCCCTGCCCGCCGGGGCTCCAGCAGGTGGCGTCAATGTGGTGGACGAGGCGGGCTTTTTCACGGACGGCCTGCCAGAGCACCGAGCTGTCGCCTTGCCCAAGGAGGGCGGCGAGCAAGTCGAGGGCGGGGGCGTCGGCATGCGTCAGGCCTGGAACCGGCCACGCCAGGCCAGCACGCGTGAGCTCGACATCCTCGAACGTATGCAGGGCGCGCGGGGCGAGCTGCACCGGCTCAGCCGGGATGAAGACCGGCGCAAGGCGGGCGCGGGGCGTGGGGCCAAAATGCTTTTGCACGTCGGCGAGGACCGCAGCGGGATCCACGTCGCCGGCCACGACGACGACGAGGTTGTCGGGTACGTAGCGCGTGCGGTAGTAGGTGAGCAGGTCGTCGCGCGTCAGCACCGAGAACACATCGCGATGCCCGATGATCGGATGGCGGTAGGGATGCTCGCGGAACGCGGTGGCGAACAGCGATTCGGCGAGCCGGTTGTCGGGATCGTCACGCGTCATGGCGATCTCGCGGAGGATGACCTCGCGTTCTTTCACAAACTCGCCGGCGGGGAGCGTGGAGTGGAGCGTGATGTCGGCGAGTACATCGAGCGCAAGGCCCGCATGGGCGGCGGGCAGGTCGATGTAATAAACGGTGCGGTCAAATGTCGTGTAGGCATTGATGTGACCACCATGGGCCTGCACGGTCGCGGAAATTTCGCGGCCCGCGCGGCGCGCGGTGCCCTTGAACATCATGTGCTCGAGAAAATGGGAGAGCCCCGCGCCAAGCTGCGTGTCCTCGTGGATGCTGCCGGTTTTGATCCAGACCTGCACGGCGGCGACAGGCGCGGAGCGCGAGGGCTGCACGAGCAGCGTGAGCCCGTTGGGCAGAACGTGCCGCGCGACTGGCTCACGCCAGAAAGCTTGGAGCAGGCGTAGGTCGGCGACGGCGGAATTAGGCATGAAGAAGGTCAGTCGGCCCGGCGCAGGTTTAAGCCGGTTCGGACGCACCGGGCGGTGGACGCTGTGGCAGGAAAGGTTTCACAAACGCCTCGTCAAAATCGTAAATATCCGAAAAATCCTCGCGACGGTCGGTGTCAGTTTTTTTGAACCAACTTTCGCCGAGCAACTGGTATTCAATCAAATTAAAGACGATCTCGCCAAAATCCGTGCAGCGCCGCACGCCCCAGGCGTTGAGCACAGTCTGGGAGAGCGGGCCGAACTGGTCGAGCGCGTGGGTGCGCAGTCCTTGCAGCAGCTCAGGCCCGGCGACGTGCTCATCCTTTTTCTTTCGCAATGATTTGATCGTGGCCTTAAGGCCTTCGTCCACAAACGCGTAAGCCTTGCGGTCGTAGCGCGAATCTTCCTTGAGGATGAGATCCACGATGGCTGCAAATTTATCTGGTTCGGGCATAGCGGAGGGTCAACTGAGCAGTCGGCACGACCTCGCGCAATCTCCAAACCTCGCGCCATTCACCAGCAAAACAGGCGTAAAGGCCACGCTAGTAATTGCAACTTTATGTCTTTTATAATGATTTCCTTTTGCTTTTAAATTCATAACTTTGCTGCAAAACAGCAGTCCGACATGATCGCATCAACGCAGACCAACCATCCCATTGCCGACAGTAAAGGTGTCGGCAAAACGGGCGCCCCTGTCGAGCTCGCGTGTGCTCGCCTGCGTACCGCCGGATTGCGGATTACCCAGCCACGCATCGCCATTTTGCAGGCGCTGGCCAGCCGGGCGAAACCTGCGTCCATCGAGCAGCTCCACGAGGATCTCGCCCACACCTCGTGTGATCTCGTCACCGTGTATCGCTGCCTCGCGGCGTTTCAGGAGCTGGGACTTGTGCGCCGCTGTTATTTTGAAAACGGCACGAGTCTCTACCAACTGAGCCTTCAAGGCGAACCAACCTATCAT
>JBAXLL010000193.1:0-4548 GCA_037134835.1 Verrucomicrobiota bacterium | reverse complement strand
CTCCCCACCGCCGCGACCCCCGGAAAATATCATCCAGGTCGAGGGCGTGCTCGACATTGATGTGCTGCGGGGTGGCAACGGCCAGCTCCTCGACCTTGCCCGCTATGGCAAGCGCCGCCCGTCGGACACCTTTGTGCCCAAGGAACTCATTCGTCGCTTCCGCCTCCGGCAGGGCAGCCTCATCAGCGGCACCGCCTGGCCCGCCGAGGGCAAGTTTCCCAATCCCAAGATGAAGTTCATCGAGGCCGTGGACGGCCTGAGCATCGAGGATCGCAAGGCCCGCGCCGACTTCACCACCTTCACCACCGTTTCGCCCGACAAGCAGTGGAAAATGGAGCTCAAGGACGGCCGCCTCACCACGCGTGCCGTGGATCTCTTCTGCCCCGTCGGCAGAGGCACGCGCGGCCTGATCGTCGCCCCGCCCCGCACCGGCAAGACCACGCTCCTGCGCGACATGGCCCTCGGCGTCCTCGAAAACCATCCCGAAGCCCACGTCATGATCCTGCTCGTGGACGAACGCCCCGAAGAGGTCACCGACTTTAAGCGCAGCGTCCCGGCCGAAGTCTGGGCCTCGTCCAACGACGAGCAGGTGGACAGCCACATCCGCATCGCCGACCTCTGCATCGAGCGCGCCAAGCGCCTCGTCGAGGCCGGCAAGCACGTCGTGCTCTTTCTCGACTCGCTGACCCGCCTCGCCCGCGCCCACAACACGCAGAAAAACTCCGGCCGCACCGGTTCCGGCGGCCTCGACGTACGTGCGCTCGAAAAACCCCGCCAGCTCTTCGCCTCTGCCCGCAACACCGAGGAGGCCGGCAGCCTCACCATCGTCGCCAGCGTGCTCGTCGAGACCGGTAGCCTGATGGACCAGGTCATCTTCCAGGAGTTCAAGGGCACCGGCAACATGGAGCTCGTCCTCGACCGCAAGGCCGCCGAGATGCGCCTCTGGCCCGCGATGAACATCCAGTCCTCCGGCACCCGCAAGGAGGAGCTGCTGATTGACGCGAAGAAACTCGAAGGCATCCACTTCTTCCGCCGCGCCCTCGTGCAGCAGAAAATCGAGGAAGCCACCGAGACCATGATCGTCCGCCTCTCCAAGACTAAAAACAACGAGGAGTTTCTGAAGCTGATCGCGCGGTGAGACCTTAACGGTCGCGATTGACGGTCGAAGGCGAAAAGGCCGGAAGGCAGACGGCGATGTATTCCGCACCCTGCGGTGTGGAGTAACGGACCCATTCGCCGCGCTTCGTGATGACAGCGGAGCCGGCGGCGACTTCCAGTATGCCCGTCTTTGACTCGATCCGGAGCATGCCGCGCAGAACCACCGTGAACTCCTCGAATTCAGGCGTCTGGCCTGGCTCGATCCAGCCGGCGGGACTCGTCATACGCGCGACGCTCAGGGAATCCGTCTGCGAGTTCACGCGGCCGATGAATTCCTCGATTCTCTTCGGCGGCTGACCGGCCGCGGTAATGATGCTGGGAGCGAGGATAAGCGTGGGCATGGTTTGGGTCTAGACTGAAAGACGCGAGGTGCAAAGGCCGGATCGGGAAATTGTGAATGCCGGGCGACCTTGTGCTTCAAGGCTGACGGCACAGTTGCCAATGCTCCGTGATCCACTATGGTCGCACCCATCCACCCCATGCTTTCCGTGCGCTCCCTGCCCGTTTTGTTCATCGCCTTTGCCACCCTCGCACCGGCGGCAGAGCCTGCGCCGGCCGCCGCCCCAGCTCCGGCCACTGAATTGAAAATCTCCACGCAGGCCGCACCCGGCGGGACGGCGGCGCGGGCGTTCACCTCGTTTCCTGATGGGACCGCACTGGTGGCCTTTCGCGGACACACGTTGGACGGCGCGCGTGACATCCAGATCGCCGACTGGCGCGACGGTCGTTGGTCTGAGCCACGTATGCTCCCGCCCGACGGCTGGATCACCGACAATCCCCCCGCCGCACCGCCCGCGCTCGACTCGCGCGACGGGCAGGCCGTCGCCGCGTGGTTCACCGCCGCCGGCAACGACCCGCGCATCGAGCTCTCCGTTTCTCCCGATGCCGGCGCGGTGTGGCTCGTTCCCCAACGGGTGAGCGAAGGCCGGCCCGAGGCCGCCGTGAGTGTCGTGCTCCTGCGCGATGGGAGCCAGGTCGTCGTCTGGCAGGAAGGCGAAAAACTGCTGCTGCGCCGGATCTCTCCCTTGACCGATCTCGGCCCGGTGACCCAGGTGGCAAAGAGCCGCACGCCGCTCGTCACCACGCAGCTCACTGTCGTGGCCGACCGCACCGATGACGCACCGGTGCGGCTCATGCTCGCCTACGGGGCGGGCGGGGCCGCATTCAGCACGGTGGTCAGCCTGCCGTCCCTCAAGGAGTTGGCGGCCCAGGACAGTGTGTGCGCCTGCTCGCGTGCCGCCAAACAGATCCAGCGCGGCTTCGAATTGCACGGCACGATTGTGTCGGTGAATGGGGCGGCGGGTTCGCTGGTGGCAAAGCACGATGCCATCCCCGGGGTGATGCCGGCGATGACCATGCCCTTCAAGGCGGAGGCCGCCGTGCTCAAAAACCTCAAGGCCGGTCAGGAGTTCCTCGGTCGCATGGATGAGCACGACGCCGAGTGGTGGCTGTTCGATGTGCGCCTGCTGGGCGAGTCGCTGCCGGAGAAAAAATAGATGGGAGCGCGGGCCGCTGGCCCGCCTTTCCAGACTTGCGGGCCCGAGGCCCGCGCTTCCATTTTCTGCTCATGCCTGAAGCACCCGGCTGGCATTCGCGTGGCTTTCTGCCGCACTACGATGATGGCGCGTACCTGCAGGCGATCACTTATCGGCTCGCTGACGCATTGCCGGCCGAGGTCGTGGCAAAGCTGGAGGAACAATCACTGGATGACGAACTGCGGCGTGAACAATTCGAACATTATCTCGACGCCGGGCATGGCTACTGCGTCCTGCGCAAGCCGGAGTGCGCGAAGGCCGTGGTCGAAAACTGGCGGCATTTTCATGGCGCGCGCTACCGGCTTCACGCATGGGTCGTGATGCCCAATCATGTGCATATCCTCATCGGGCACCAGGCCGGTTGCACGCTCAGCGAAATCGTGCAGTCGTGGAAATCCTATACGGCAAAAGTTATTCTCCGACACTGTGCCAATGGACAATTTCCCGGCAACCATGTCTGGCAGGCCGATTATTGGGATCGCTTCATCCGCAACGAACGCCACTACGCCTCGACGGTGGATTATATCCACAACAATCCGGTGAAAGCGGGTCTTGTCACGCGACCGCAAGACTGGCCGTGGAGCAGCGCTGGGAGCGCGGGCGGCCCGCCCGCATCTTAAGAAAGCGGGCCAGCGGCCCGCGCTCCCAGCTCACCCGCTCACTTCGCCGCGGCGGCGGTCACGAGTTCGAGAAAGCTCCGCGCCTCGAGCGAAGCCCCGCCGATGAGACCGCCGTCAATGTCGGGCTGGGCCAGCAGCTCGGGGGCGTTAGCCGGCTTCATCGAACCGCCATAGAGAATCCGAATTTTCTGCGCGACCGGCTCGGTGAAGAGTTTCGTGAGCAGCGTGCGGATGAAGGCGTGAACTTCCTGCGCCTGCTCGGTCGTGGCGACCTTGCCGGTGCCGATGGCCCACACGGGCTCGTAAGCGACAATGACCTCGGCGGCCTGCTCACGGCTCACGCCGGCCAGACCGGCCTCGACCTGCGTCTGCACGACCTTGAGCGTCGCACCCGCCTCGCGCTCGGCGAGGGTCTCACCCACGCAAAAAATGGGGCGGAGCTGGTTTTTGAGCGCGGCGAGCACCTTCTGGTTTATGAAGGCGTCCTTCTCGCCAAACAGCGTCCGGCGTTCGCTATGGCCGAGGATGACGTGGCTCACGAACAGCGCGCGCAGCATCTCGGCGGAAATCTCGCCGGTGAACGCCCCGTTTTTCTCCGGGTGCAGATTTTGCGCGCCGAGCTTGACCATGCTGCCGTCCAGCACGCGGCCCACGCTCTCAATGGCGGTGAAGGGCGGGCAGACGACGACATCTACGTCGGTGCGCTGGCCGGCGGCGGCGGTGAGCTCGCGCACGAGCGCCCCGGCGTCGGCGGAGGTCTTGTTCATCTTCCAGTTGCCGGCGATGAGTTTTTTGCGATGGGTCATGGGAGTTTTGAAACGCGGAGGACGCGAAGATCGCGAAGGTTAAAATGGCAGAGGCTGGTTTTTATCCGCGGCCTCCGCGTTCTCCGCGTTTAGGGTTTCGGTGATTTAGTTTTCCAGAAACGCGACGCCGGGGAGCACTTTGCCCTCCAGAAATTCGAGGCTGGCGCCGCCGCCGGTGGAACAATGGGTGACTTTTTTGGCCACGCCAAATTTCTTGGCCGCCGTCGCGGTATCGCCGCCGCCGGTGCTACGACCATCGTCGGCGGCCGTCGCTTCGGCGATCGCATCGGCCATGGCCTTCGTGGCGCCGGCAAACTTATCGAACTCGAACACGCCCGCCGGACCGTTCCAGATGATCGTCTTCGAAGAGAGAATCGCGGCACGATAGAGCGCAATCGACTTCGGTCCGGCATCGAGGCCGCCCCAACC
>JBAXLL010000192.1:0-4554 GCA_037134835.1 Verrucomicrobiota bacterium | reverse complement strand
TGGTGGACCAGATCGGGATCAAACCGACGACCTCGTCGTTGCGAACGACGCGCTCTATCAACTGAGCTACTGGCCCGGATGGGGCGCAAGGTATTGGGAAGTTTGTGTGTCCAAGTCCACCCAAATTTCGCCCGGAGGGGACGGTTTGATGTCGCAGATGCGGCCTGGCGGGCCGGCCATGGGACCGGCGTTGCCCGCTTGACAGGCCGGGCCGTTGCCATTTGCTGCCCGGCTCATGGCCAACAAAGCAGAAAAGTGGGGCACCAACATCGCCGGCAAGTTCTACGTTGATCAGCAATGCATCGACTGCGACCTGTGCCGCGAAACCGCGCCGGCGTTCTTCAAGCGTCATGACGAGGGCGGGCACTCCTTCGTCTTCAACCAGCCGACGACCGACGACGACATTGCCCTTTGCATGGAGGCGCTCGAAGGCTGCCCGGTCGAAGCCATCGGCAACGACGGCGAAACCTGAGCCGCCGCAGCAATGCGCTGGTTAATGGGGTTTCGAAAGCCGCTTAACTAAGGCTTGTCTCCGGTCTACCGGCTGCCAGCATGGCCGTGCATGACCGGCTTGCCGGAAACCTCTTTGTCCCCTGACCCTGTTGGCGACGACAGCACGGGTTCCGCACACACCCATGCTGCAGACCGGCGGCACGTCTGGCATCCGTTCACACAGATGCAGGAATACCTCGGCTGGCCGTCGCTCGCCATCGCGTCCGGACGTGGCGGCTGGCTGACCGACACGGAGGGCCGAACCTATCTGGACGGCAACGCCTCGGTCTGGACCAACGTCCACGGCCACAACGACCCCGATCTCAATGCGGCGCTCCAGCGCCAGCTCGGGAGTGTCGCTCATTCGACGATGCTCGGTCTCACCCATGGACCGGGCACAGAGCTGGCGGCCACGCTGGCGGGGCTCGCACCACCAGGGCTGGGCCGGGTATTCTTCAGCGACAACGGCGCGGGTGCGGTGGAGGTCGCGTTGAAAATGTCGTTCCAGTTCTGGCAGCTCACAGGCCGCTCGGAAAAGACCGGCGTCATCGGCCTCGCCGGCGGCTACCATGGCGACACGTTCGGGGCGATGGGCGCGGGCGACAGCGGTTTTTTTCACGAACGCTTCCGCCCGTGGTGTTTTCCAGCGCGGCATTTCCCCGCGCCACACTGCCGTGAGTGGGCCGGTCGGGTGTGCGATGCTGATGCCACCGGGAGTCTCGCCGCGTTGCGTGATCTGCTCGTCGAGCACGCCGCCACGACCGCATGTCTCATCCTTGAGCCGTCCGTGCAGGGTGCGGCCGGGATGCGGCTGCAGCCGCCAGGCTTTGTGCGCGCAGTCGCGGCGTTGTGCCGCGAATTCGAGGTGCATCTCATTCTCGACGAGGTATTCGTGGCATTTGGCCGCCTCGGTCCAATGCTGGTTTGCGCCGACGAAGGGGTGGCACCGGATTTCCTTTGTCTCGCCAAAGGTCTCACGGGCGGCTATCTCCCGCTCGCGGCGACGCTGGCGCAGGAGGAAATCTTTTCCGTGTTTCTCGGCCCCTACGAGAGCCGTCGGGCATTTTTCCACGGGCACACCTTCACGGGAAATCCGCTCGCTGCCGCCGTCGCGCTCGAAAATATCCGCAAGCTCCGTCCGCTCATCGGTGACGGCGTGCTCCGCGACCGCATCGCGTGTTTTGGACGGCTACTCGGGGAAGCGTTGTCTACGCATCCCCGCATCCGTGAAGTCCGCCAGCGCGGCTTCGCGGCCGCACTCGACCTCGCCCCGGCGCGCGACTCGGACGAATTTTTTCCCGTTGCTTCGCGGACGGGCCTGCAAGTGTGCCTGCGCGCCCGTGCCCACGGCCTGCTGTTGCGCCCCTTGGGCGACTCGCTGCTGCTGGTGCCGCCGCTCTGCCTCGACGACGGCGAACTGGGCGAACTTGTCCGCCGCACTGCGCGCGCCATCAATGATGTGCTGCCCGCCTGATTTTTCCCATGCCTCCCTCCCTCCTCACCGCCCCGGCCGCCGCCTGCGACCTCACCGCCATCCGTGCCATCTACGACCTGCCGCTGCCCGAGCTGATTTTCCGCGCACAGCAGGTGCAGCGGGCGCACCATGACCCGGCCGCCGTGCAGCTCTGCACGCTCCAGTCCATCAAGACCGGCCGCTGTCCGGAAAACTGCGCCTATTGTCCGCAGTCGGCGCACCACGACACCGGCCTCGAGGCTGAGCAGCTCATGGATACCGGTGACATTGTTGCTAATGCCCGGCGCGCCAAGGAGGGCGGTGCGGCGCGCTTCTGCATGGGTGCCGCCTGGCGCGAGGTGCGCGACGGCGCACAGTTTAACTCCGTGCTCGACGCCGTGCGGGGCGTGTCAGATCTCGGCCTCGAGGTCTGCTGCACGCTTGGGATGCTCACCGGTCCACAGGCCGTGCGCCTCAAGGAGGCCGGATGCACGGTGTATAACCACAACCTCGACACCTCCCGTGACTTTTATCCCGAAATCATCACGACGCGGACCTACGACGACCGGCTGCAGACGCTTGCGCAGGTCCGCACGGCCGGCCTGCAGGTGTGTAGCGGCGGCATCCTCGGCATGGGTGAGAGCGTGGACGACCGCCTGAAAATGCTCGGGGAGCTTGCTGCGCTCGACCCGCAGCCCGACTCGGTGCCCATCAACGCCCTCGTGCCGGTCGCCGGCACGCCGCTCGACGGGGCCGCCCCTGTTGATCCGATCGAGTTTGTGCGCGTAATCGCCACCGCGCGCATCCTCATGCCGCGTGCGATGGTCCGCCTCTCCGCTGGCCGCACCGCGATGAGCGATGAGATGCAGACGCTCTGCTACCTCGCCGGGGCCAACAGCATCTTTCTCGGCGAGAAACTCCTCACCACCCCCAATCCGGAGCGCTCCGACGACATGAAGCTCCTCGCGCGCCTCGGGCTGCATCCCTTGGTGAACCAACCGCGCACCGCAGCGAACGATACGGGCGAAACGTGCGTCGAGGCGGTGTGCGCGCACGTCTGAGCGCGCAACCATGCGCACGATTTTCGTCACCGGATCCGACACCGGCGTGGGCAAAACCCATGTCGTCGCCGCACTCGCGTGCCAGCTCGCGGCCGGTGGCGCACGCGTGCAAATCGTGAAAGCCATCGAGACCGGCAGGCCGGCCGAAGGAGACGCCGCCTGCGCGCTCCGTCTGGCGGGCGGGAGCGCCGAAGGCACGCGCCGTGCACTGGAAGCGTTCACCCTCGCCCGCTTTGCCGCGCCGCTGGCGCCGGGCTCCGCCGCCCGGGCCGAGGGCCGGGAGGTTTCCTTCGCCGGTTTGTTCACCTCGCTCCGCGCGCTGCCGCCGTGCGACTGGCGCATCGTTGAGGGCGCGGGCGGCATTGCCACGCCGGTTGACGCCGAAGGGCGCGACTGGGCCGACTTCGCCGCCGCCCTCGCGCCCGCCGCCGTCGTGATCGTCGTGCCCGACCGCCTCGGCGCGATCAACCAATCCCGCCTCGCCTTCGCCCGGGCCGCCGCACCCGGCCTGCCCGCCGGCGTGTGGCTCAACGAATTTTTCTCGACCGATCCCGCCGTCGCCGCCTCCAACCGCGCCGAACTGGCTGCCAGGGTGCCGTTATGGGCGGGGCCGGCCCAGCTGGTGGAGCGCGTTGAGGCCAGCACGCTTTCCGACGCCGGATCACCCGGTGCGCCGGGATCAACCCGCTCCAACTCCCTGTCCGCCCGGCTCCATGCCGCCCTCGCCGGGCGCACCCGTGACGGCCTCCGCCGCGAGCTGCGCGTGACCGCGCCCGACGCCCGTGCCCTCAATCTCGCCGACAACGATTATCTTGCGCTCGCCCATGATCCGGCGCTGGCGGCCGCCGTCGCGCAGGCGGCAACCGGGCATGGCACATCCGCCGCCGCCTCGCCGCTGATCACCGGCTGGCAGCCGCCGCACGAGCGGCTGACCGCAGGGCTTTGTGCCTGGCACGGATTCTCCTGCGGCCTGCTTTGGAGCAGCGGCTATGCGGCCAATTCGGCCGTGCTCGGCCTGCTCCCGCAAAAGGGGGATCTCGTGCTCGCCGACCGCCTCATCCACCACAGCATGATCGCCGGTCTGCTCCGCAGCGGCGCCCGGTTACGGCGTTACGAACATCTGCGGCTCGACCATCTTGGGGAACTGCTCGAAAAAACCCCGGGGTCCGGCCGCACGGTTTTTGTCGCCACCGAAACTGTCTTCAGCATGGACGGCGACCACCCCGACCTCGCGCGGCTGGCCGCGTTGAAACGCCGGCATGGCTTCCAGCTCATCGTGGATGAAGCCCACGCGCTTGGCTGGTACGGACGGGAGGGGGCGGGGCTGGCTGGCGCGGCCGGCATGGGCGAGGCGGTGGATGTGCCCGTGATTGCGAGCGGCGGGGTCGGCAATCTCGAGCACCTGGCCGCCGGCATACTTGAGGGCAAGGCTGACGCAGTGCTCGCCGCAAGCATCTTTCATTACGGCGAGTACACCGTGCGTCAGGCGAAAGAGCTGATGCGGGCCAAGGGCATCACGACGCTTATCCTGCAGGGCATCATCACCAG
>JBAXLL010000191.1:0-4568 GCA_037134835.1 Verrucomicrobiota bacterium | reverse complement strand
ACCAAAGATCGCGCGATCGGCCGGAGTTTTGCCGGCATGAAATTCCCTTTCCACGAGCGGGAGGACGTTTTCCACGACGTCCCTGCCGATCACCGCCACATCATAGAGGTCGGTGCCGCCCGCGCCCTCCTCCGGGCCGCGCGGCACCGACGTGTGGCCAAACACCATCACCAGCAGCACGGGCTTCGCCTTCCCGTCGGCGAGGAGGTTGTCCACGATGAAATTGGCGCGGGCCACACGCGACCAGAAGGTCTCGTTGTCGGTGGTGGAGTGCAGCAGGTAGATGGCGGGATAAGTTTTGGCCGACGCGGCATCGTAGCCCGGCGGCGTGTAGATGATCGCGTGGCGCTGGCCGAGCGCGGGGTTCCGATACCACACCTCGTGCAACTGGCCGTGCGGCACGTCACGCACCGACCAGAACGACGGACCGTCGCCCGGCACCTCGACGTAGCTTTTGAGAAACTCCGCGCTCGACGAGATGGACAGGTTGCTGGGGTCAATAATGCGCACGCCGTCCACGCGGAAATAATAGCCCATGATGCTCGGCGGCTGCGGCGGGAGCGTGAGCGACCAGACGCCGTTGTCGGCCTTCGCCATCGCCTGCCCCGCGCTGCCTTCCGGGTAAAAGTCACCGTTGAAAACGACGGCCCTGGCATTGGGCACGTAAAGGCGGAAGGTGACGCTGCGGTCGGCGGCGACCTCGGGTGAGACGACCTGGACCGCGCCGTTGGCGGCGTTGGAAGCAGGCTGGGCATAGGCAGGGCTGGCGGCGAGCGCGAGCAACAGGGCGGCGGACAGCAGACGGGAAAGGAGCGAGCGGGGCAGTTTCATGGGGAGGTGATTCGATGACGATGGTGCGCAGCGGGTCAAGCGGGGGGAGTGCGGGTGATTTGACGGCGGGCGGGGACGCCCGCGCTCCCGTCCTGCATATTTCTGTTTGCCCCCCGGCGGCGGATACTTCATCCAAAACAACGCCCATCGCCACACCCGACGGCAATTTTCAACCTCAACCCTAACTTCAACCCTCCCTCCCGTCATGGCCAAGATTTACAACGACATTACCGAGACCATCGGCAACACGCCGCTCGTCCGCCTCAACCGCACCGCCGCCCTCCATGGCGCGCAGGCCGAGATTCTGCTCAAGCTCGAATTTTTCAATCCCCTCTCCAGCGTTAAGGATCGCATCGGCTTCGCGATGATTGATGATGCGCTCAAATCCGGCAAAATCACCAAGGACACCGTCCTCATTGAGCCGACCTCCGGTAACACGGGCATCGCGCTGGCATTTGTCGCCGCCGCCAAAGGGCTCAAGCTGATCCTCACCATGCCCGAGACGATGAGCACCGAGCGCCGCAAGCTCCTTAAAATCCTCGGCGCGCGCCTCATTCTCACCGAAGGGCCGAAGGGGATGAAGGGCGCGATCGCCCGCGCGGTCGAACTCCAGCAGCAGATCCCCGGCAGCGTGATCCTCCAGCAGTTTGAAAACCCCTCCAACCCGGCCGTCCATCGCCGCACCACGGCTGAGGAGATCTGGCGCGATACCGATGGCAAGGTGGACATCATCGTCTCGGGCATCGGCACCGGCGGCACCATCACGGGCGTCGGCGAGGTGCTTAAACCGCGCAAACCCTCGCTGAAAATCGTCGCCCTCGAGCCGGACGCCTCCCCCATCCTCTCCGGCGGCACGCCCGGCCCGCACAAGCTGCAAGGCCTGGGCGCGGGCTTCATACCCGGGATTCTCAACACCAAGATTTATGACGAGGTCATCCGCGTGAAGGATACCGACGCCGGCCCCGTGTCGAAGCAGGTCAACCAGCTTGATGGCATCCCGGTCGGTATTTCGTCCGGTGCGGCGGTCTGGGCCGCCATCCAGCTCGCCAAACGTCCGGAAAACAAGGGCAAGCAGATCGTGGCCATCATCCCCTCGAGCACCGAGCGTTACCTCTCTACGTGGCTGTTCGCCGATGTGAGCGTCGAAAGCGACAACATTGACGACCTGCTTCGGAAGGCCTGACCGACCGCAACGCTCCAACCTTCCCGACGGCGGCCTGGATTCACCGGCCGCCGTCATTTTCATCTCCACCTTCCCCTTCCCTTTTATCATGGCCGGCGTTGGAAAATTGCTCAAACAAGCCCAGAAAATGCAGCGCGGCATCGAGTCGCTGCAAGCCCAACTCGACGCCAAAGAAATCGAAATCACGAGCGGCGGCGGGGCCGTGCGCGTGAAAATCAGCGGCGGCGGCAAGTTTCTCGCGCTCGTGCTGGATCCGGAATTTCTCAAGGAAGACGCCAAGCTCGTCGCCGATACCGTGCTCGCGGCGGTGCAGGACGCGGCCCAGCAGGCCAAGACGCACCACGATGCCGAGATGCAGAAAGTCACGAGCCAGTTCCAGATGACCGGATTCATGTGAGCCAATTTTGGAATTGGGATTTGGGATTTTGGATTGAAGGGATCCACCGCGTCAGTTTGCGCCTGACTTCGCCTCCGGCCTTCCGCCAGCTTTCCTCAATCGAAAATCAAGAATCCTTACCGAGGCCACCGGCCGACATCAGCCAAATCAAAAATCCCATCATGTCCTCCTTCGAGCAGCTCCAGCAGCAACTCAAACAGCTGCCCGGCCTGGGCTACCGCTCGGCGGAGCGAATCGCGTTGCACCTGCTGGTGGAGAAACCCGTCAAGCTGCCCGCGCTCGTCGCGGCGCTGGAGGCGGCGGCGCAAAGCGTACGGCGCTGCACGCGCTGCGGTCATCTGGCCGAGGCGGAGCTCTGCGCGATTTGCGCTGACCCACGGCGCGAACACGCGGTCGTGTGCGTCGTCGAGCAGGTACCCGACCTCGTCGCCGTCGAGCGGGCGGGCGCGTATCGCGGCGCCTACCATGTCCTGCACGGCCGGCTCTCGCCCATCCATGGCGTCGGCCCGGAACAGCTCAATCTCGCCTCGCTGCTGGCGCGCGTCGCGGCAGGGGACATACGGGAGCTGATCCTCGCGCTGGGCAATGACGTGGAAGGCGAAGCGACCTGCCACTATGTGACGCAGCACCTGCCGCCCGGCGGCGGGGTGAAAGTGTCCCGCATCGGTTTCGGCCTGCCCAGCGGCGGCGGCGTGCTCTACGCCGACCCGGTAACATTGAAAAGCGCACTGGAAGCGCGGCGGGAGTATGTGTGAGACGGGAGGCGGCGAGCACGTAGCACGGTCAACCTGACCGTGCTGGTGCTGGAATCCGGAAGCCGATCGCGGAAACGCGGAAGGGGCGGAAGGGGGGAGGCGGTTGGTCGAAACGCAGCGCGAGACCGACCCGATTTCAACGCGGAGTTCGCGAAGATTGCGGAGGCAACGGATTCCAATAATTGAACCACGGAGCAACGGTGTTAACGGACAAGGACAAAATGAGGATCGGCGAGTAACCGATTGAGGACGTGGAGCATCTTGCGCATGACGGCGATGAGGGCGACGAGCTTGGGTTTGCCGGCGGCGACCAGACGGGCATAGAAGGTGCGCAGCACGGGGTTGTGTTGGGTGGCGGCGACGGCGGCCATATAGAGGACGTGTCGGACGACGCCGCGGCCGCCGCGCACATGCCTGGCCCGGTGGGTGCGGCCGCTGTCGCGCGCGAAGGGCGCCACGCCGACCAAAGCCGAGAGCTGGGGTCGCTCAATCTCGCCGAGTTCAGGCAGGTAGGCGAGCAGGGTCGCCGTCAGCACCGGGCCTGCCCCTTTGAGCTCCCTCCTGTTAAAATCAGGAATTTGAACCTCCCGCCTCCTGATCTTCTCGGCTCCGCGTTCAAAATGCCTGATTTTCCCAGTTCAGGCTCTGTGCTCCGTGCTCTGTGGTTCAATCCCTTTGGTTCTGAAGGGCGGAAGACGCGGGCAGGTTGCCCGCGCTACGCCCAGAGGGCTCGCCCTACCTCATGTCAATATCTCACCAAACGTTGGTGTGACTCAAAGATTGCCAGAGCCCGTGGGCGATGACTTGGGCGGTTCAGACCGTAAAATCTCATCCAGCGTGAGACCGGTGAGTGTCTGGAGGCCTTTAAGCAGCCGCCAGAGCGCAAAGGCCATGACGACCATGCTCGGCAATCCGATCACCAGCAGGCTCATCCAATGCATGCGCGCCAGTTCCTGGTTTGACGTCTCGGTGCCCAGCGGGCTTCGGATGATGTGGCGGGCGAGAAAATAATTCAGCACCGCGCTCGCGCCAAACGCCGCCGCCAGCAGCCCACCCGCCTCCCGCAGCTTGCGCTCGAAGCCAGACCGCAGGCCGCGTGCGGCCAAGGCGGCGTCCACCCGCTCCACATCAATCACCTGCGGGTTGCACAACAGCTCTTGCACCAGCGGCGTCTTCGCCCGCATGGAGGCCAGCACCGCGAGCCCGATGGCGGCCGGGATGGCCGCGTCCTTGACCGCGAACCAGAACACATCCACCTTCATCAGCCCGAAGCCGCCCGTGATGAGCACACTAGCGAAGCCGAGCACGGAGATGAAATTCGTCCGCCTCCGTCTGGCGAAGTCATGCACCCCGTAGGCGAGCGGAAACGCCAGCGCAACGAGCAAACCCCACTTAGGCCCGA
>JBAXLL010000190.1:0-4607 GCA_037134835.1 Verrucomicrobiota bacterium | reverse complement strand
GGCCGTGTTGGTGATGGCACCCGTGACCTTGTCTTGCGGGACATTGAAGTCCACACGCATGAGGACACGTTTGCCGGAGAGCGCGAGGTCGCGGATGGAGCGGAATTTCATAAAGGCTGAAAGACTGAAGGACTGAAAGGCTGAAGTGAAAAGGGCCGAAAAGCGAAAGACTGCGGCTGTAAATTTTCAGCCCTTCAGTCTTTCAGCTCTTCAGCCCTTGGCTTTGAGCCGCTCGCGGCTCTCAAAGCCCGGCGGCGATTTTCTTCGTGAGATCCACCACGCGGTTGCTATAACCCCACTCATTGTCATACCAGGAGACGAGCTTGAAGAACTTCGGGTTCAGCTCGATGCCGGAGCCGGCGTCGAAGATGGACGAGGCCTTGCTGTGGATGAAGTCGGAGGAGACGACTTCGTCAGCCGTATATTCGAGGATGCCCTTGAGGTAGGTCTCGCTGGCGCGCTTCATCGCCTCGCAGATCTCCTTGTAGCTCGTCGCCTTCACGGTCTTCACGGTGAGATCCACCACGGAGACGGTCGGGGTCGGCACGCGGAAGGACATGCCGGTGAGCTTGCCCTTCACCTCGGGACACACGAGCGCGGTGGCCTTCGCGGCGCCGGTGCTCGCCGGGATGATGTTGATCGCCGCGGAACGGCCGCCCTTCCAGTCCTTCTTGGACGGGCCGTCCACCGTTTTCTGCGTGGCGGTGTAGGAGTGGATGGTTGTCATGAGACCTTCCTCGATGCCAAAGCCTTCCTTGAGGAGCACATGGACGACCGGCGCGAGGCAGTTCGTCGTGCAGGAAGCGTTGGAAATGATGCTGTGCTTCGCGACATCGAGCTTGTCGTCATTCACGCCCATGACGACGGTGATGTCCTCGCCCTTGGCCGGAGCCGAGATGATGACCTTCTTCGCACCCGCGGTGATATGGCCCTTGGCCTTTTCCGCCTCGGTGAAGAGGCCGGTGGACTCGATCACGAGCTGCACGCCCAGTTTGCCCCAAGGCAATTCGGCGGGTGACTTGGCGCTGACGACGAGGATGTCCTTGCCATTGACGACGAGCACATCGTCCTCGGTCTTGTCGGGCGCGGACTTCTTGGAGCCCACGGTGCCATTGAACCGGCCCTGCGTGGAGTCATACTTCAGCAGGTAGGCCAGATTGTCGGCCGGGACGATGTCGCCGACGGCGACCACGTCGAACGTGGAGCCAAGGAGGCCCTGCTCAACGAGGGCGCGGAAGACGAGGCGGCCGATGCGGCCGAAACCATTGATGGCGACTTTGACAGGCATGTTAACGGTGGATTGCGATGGTTGATGTGCTGGAACAGGAGAGACCGCGCGCCGGAGCGCACGGAAAAATGACTGAAGCTTGCTCCATGCCGAAAGGCAAGGGAGTTTTGGCGGATGAATTGAACCACAGAGGCAAAGAGGACACGGAGCCGGAATTGGAGAAGACCGGAGGCAGGAGTCAGGAGTCGGAAACCCGAAACACCGGCAGGTTGAACCACTCGGACCCAGAGGACACAGAGCCGGAACCGGAGAAAACCGGTGTCGTTTCAACGCGGAGGTCAGGGAGAACGCGGTGGTGACATCAAGGTCATGGGCAAGCAGTGAGGCCAAACGGTGCTAGGTGCCCGCCCCGGTCATCTTTAAGCCAGCTGGTTCAGGTCGCGGGTGGGCCTTCATGCCGCTGGGAAAGCTGCCCGGCCGAGACCGCAAGCAGCAGCAACGCGGCCAAGTTAAGGCAGAGTGACTCTTGGCTGGCGGCAAAGCCGGAAACCGTGGGCAGCAGCAGGCCGAACAGCAGCAGCTCCGCCGCGATCAGGCGGCCGGCCAAGCCGCGCACTGTTTGCATGAGCAGTACACCGAGCACCAACAGCAGGGGCAGCAGAACCAAAAGGTAGGCCCCCCAGAATCCGATGACGGTGTCGCTCAGGTCGGCAATGAGCGCGTAGCCCAGCGCGGCGGCGCTGCCGCCGAGCACACTGCCCAGGGCGGCGGCGTGCGGCCCAGCGCCCAGGGTGAGTCCAAGCAGCATGGCGGCAAAGACCAGCACCCAAGCCTTCTCCGTCTGAGCGAGCACGGCGTCAGTCGTCGCGCCAGGCTGAACGGGCTCGGGCATGGCGACGCCCATGCCCTTGTTCGAGAGCGCGTGGTCGAGCCGGTAGGAAAGCGTGCTGCCCCGGCCGTCGGCGGTGGGCGAGACTTCCGTGGGCGTCATGCAGCCTTCGGGATTGTTCAGCCGGTCTTTGGGCAGGTCGGGCAGGCGCAGCGTGAGCTGAAAATCACGGATCTCGCGCGGTTCGCGCACCTGGAAATACCAAAAGCCCAACCCGCGGCTCTTGAACGCAATCTCAACCGTGAGCGTTTCGCCAGCCGCCAGCACGGGCCGGAGCAGCAACTGGCCGCCGGTGACCTGCAGCCGGTCGAGCACACTGGCGCCGTTCAGCTTCACCTCCAGGTTGTTGAACATCGCACGCTCCGAGGGCAGCGGAAACTTCAGCGTGCCGTTCACCTCGCGATTCTCCGGATTTTTCAGCTGATAGACAAAACGGCAATCGGTCTCGTAGCCCGCATACACCGCTGAACCCTTGGGACGCGCGTTTTGTCGCAGTGTCACCTCGTGCCGCTCGCTCACGAACGGGTTTGAGGTCATCTCGTGGCGGATGCTTCGTTTGCGCAGCACGGCGGGTTTGCTGGGATCTTCCGACTCCAGCCGCTCGGTCACCTCCTCATCGTAACCGAGCGCGACCGCGAGCGTGCCCTGGGTCTGCTCGCCGCCCCAGATGGTCCGCACGGCGGCAAGATTCACTTCGGTCACCCGCCCGTGCGAGTGCCGGAACTCTGCCAGCGTGCGGCTCACCTGGCCGCGCAGCATCAGGACGGCGCCGCCGAGGAGCCAGACCAGTGTCAGTGCCCAGACGATACGTGCGAGTCTTTGCGCGAGCCAAATCCCGGGCGGGGGTAGCGCAAACTGATCCTTCCCACCGCTCAGGACGACGGAGAGAAACAACGCCGCGAACGCGCCTCCGAGCGCGAATGCGAGCACCGGCTGACGCTCAATGAGATCGGCGGCGGGGCTGAGCAAACGGGTCAAAATATCCATGGGATGCGCGAGCAGGGCATCAACCTCCTCCCGGACCGCGAATGCGAGACAAAGTTGTTCACCGTCGGCTAGAGATCGCGGCGGTCTAGTTAACCTTCCGCACGGGTGTTGCCTTTCGGCGCAAACTGTGTGCGCTCTCGGCCATCGCATGGCCCAGCCTGGTACCATCATCGCCGTCTGCACGGCCAACATCTGCCGCAGCCCCATGGCTGCGGCGTTGCTGCAACATGCCCTGGCCGCGCGGCCGGAGCCGCTCCGCTCCCTGCGCGTGCTCTCCGCCGGGGTCGCCGCGCGGGCCGGCGATCTGGTGTCGGAAAACTCCGTGCTCGCGCTCAAAAAAGTCGGCCTCAACATCGCCGGACAGCGCAGCCAGCCGCTCACGCCCGAACTGATCAACGGCGCCCTCGCCCTCGTCTGCATGACCGAGAGCCACCGTGCGATGATTCACCTGCTGTTCGACCCGCCACCGCAGAATGTCTTTCTCTTCCGCGAATTTCTGCCCGCGGCCGCCGACAAGGAAATCGCCGATCCTTATGGCGGGCCCCTCAACCGCTACGAAGCCTGCCGCGACGAGCTGGTCGAAGCGGTGCCGAGCCTCGTGGAGTTTCTTAACAAGCTCACGGGCCAGCCCAGATGAGCAGGTGCGATCGCGGATTTCGGATTGCGGATTGCGGAATGGGCGTGTGCGGTTGGAGCTTCGTTTCTCATCCAAGCCATCCATAATCTTTGTGCCAGCCACACGTCGTGGCGTCCTTGCGCTAAAATTTCTTTCCATGCTCAACGCCTCCCCGCTACCCGTCCTTGATCCCGAAATTTACTCGGCCATCGCCGCCGAGCTCGCCCGCCAGCAGGGCCATATCGAGCTCATTGCCTCAGAAAACTTCACCTACCCGGCCGTCCTTGAAGCGCAGGGCAGCGTGCTCACGAACAAATATGCCGAGGGTTACCCCGGCAAGCGGTGGTATGGCGGGTGCGAACAGGTGGACAAGGTCGAGCAGCTCGCCATTGACCGCGCCAAAACAATCTTCGGGGCCGACCACGCCAACGTGCAGCCGCACTCCGGCGCGCAGGCCAACACCGCCGTCTATGCCTCTGTCCTGGTGCCGGGCGACAAGGTGCTCGGCATGAACCTCAGCCATGGCGGCCACCTCACGCACGGCAACCCGGCCAACTTTTCCGGCAAGCTCTACAATTTCTGCCAGTATGGCGTCCGCGAGAACACCGGCCGCCTCGACTACGACGAGCTCGCCGCCACCGCCGCCCGCGAAAAGCCGAAGATGATCACCGTCGGCGCGAGCGCCTACTCGCGCACCATTGACTTCGCGCGGATGGGCGAGATCGCCCGCTCGGTCGGCGCGCTGCTCTTTGCCGACATCGCGCACATCGCCGGCCTCGTCGCCGCCGGCCTGCACCCGTCGCCCGTGGCGCATGCCGATTTCGTCACCACGACCACGCACAAAACCCTGCGCGGCCCGCGCGGCGGGCTCATCCTCTGCCGGGCCG
>JBAXLL010000189.1:0-4661 GCA_037134835.1 Verrucomicrobiota bacterium | reverse complement strand
CGGTGCCCTGCTGGGTTTTTGCGGACAAGCTGGGGGGCAACGCCCGCTACATCGGTGAGGCGGCGTCGCACGAGATCGGCCACACCCTCGGCCTGTCGCATGACGGGCTGGAAAACCAGGCGGGCGTGACCACCGCCGAATATTTTGAGGGCCACGGGACCGGCGACACCAGCTGGGGCGCAATCATGGGCGCGGCCTACGACATGAACCTGGTCCAGTGGAACAACGGCGACTACGCCGACGGCAGTCTGCGGGCGAACAACCAAGAGGATGATCTCGCGATCATCGCGAGCACAGGCAACCACACCCCGTTTTTGCCGGATGATGTTGCCGACACCAACGATGGCGCGGCCCCGCTGACGATGAGCGGCACCACCTCCGCAACCGCCACCGGTTTCATCGGGCGCACGGGCGAGGCCGACCGCTTTTTCTTTGCGACAGGCACCGGGACCGTCTCGTTCAGCCTCGTGACCAAGGCCGCCGGCCTGCCGGATCTCGACGCGGCCCTGACCTTGCTGAACGATCAGGGTGACGTGTTGGCGCAGGCCAACCCCACCGGCTCGATCTACCCGCTGCTCACGGCCAGCGTGTCGGCGGGCACCTATTATGTCCGCATCACCGGGGTGGGGGGGGGTGATCCATTGCAGACCGGTTACTCCAATTATGGGAGCATCGGCTCCTACGATCTCAAAGGCACCATCGCCCGCCAGCCGCCGCCCGCCCCGACCAACGTGAACGCCACCGACACCCTGGCCGACCGTGTGACGGTGACATGGACGACGGCCGCAGGCGCCGTTGGCTACGACGTCTATCGGGCCACCACCAACAGCACCGCCGCCGCCGCCAGGCTCAACACCGCGACCATCGCCGCCACCGCCACCACGTTTGCTGACATGACCGCCGTGCCCGGAACCGTTTACTTTTATTGGGTGCGGACCAAGGGTGCCGTTGACGACAGCGATTTCAGCGTACCGGATGATGGGCTGCGCATCCTGACTTCGACGAGGCTGCTGGCGTTTGGCGACAGCCTGGCCTTCGGCAGTGTGCCGGTCGGCACGACCAAGACAGCCGCATTCACCGTCAGCAACGCCGGCAATACCCTGCTGACCGTCTCAAGCCTCACGTTCCCGTCCGGGGTGTTCACCGCCGACATCAAGGCCTTCAGCCTTGCGCCGGGCGCAGCGCAAAGAATTTTGGTGACGTTTGCTCCCCAAACTGCCGGCAGCTTCGGCGGCGCGGCCGTGTTTGGGTCCAATGTGACGGCAGGCGCAACCTCCGTCGCGATCTCTGGGGCCGCGACCGCGACCAACAAGGCCACGCTCACGCTTTCCGGCCTCGCCCAGACCTACACCGGCGCTCCCCGGGCCGTGTCGGCCATCACCTCGCCGGCCGGCATTGCCACGGCCTTCACCTACAACGGCTCGGCCACACCGCCGTCCAATGTCGGCAGCTACTCCGTCGTCGTCACCGCCCAGCCCCCCTATGTGGGCACCAAGTCCGGCACCCTTGTCATCGCGAAAGGTGCGCAGGCGATCACTTTCCCCGCTTTGCCGGCAAAGCGGGTCGGCTACCCTGCCTTCACCCTCTCCGCGAGCGCGAGTTCCGGCCTGCCGGTCGGATACACCAGTTCCAATCGCAACGTCGCCACGGTCAGCGGGAAAACCGTGACCATCGTGGGCAAGGGCACCGCGATCATCACGGCGCAGCAGGCCGGCGATGGCAACTGGAACGTCGCGCCAAATGTCACTCAGTCGCTCACGGTGGACACGGCCGCCGTCGCGCCTGCGTTCACCCGGCAACCAGTGGCGAGCAATGTCACCGCCGGCCAGACGGCCACCTTCACCGTCACCGCCAGCGGTACGCCCGCTCCCACGTTTCGCTGGCAGGTCTCGACGGATGGCGGCGCGAGCTTCGGCGATCTGGCCAACGACTCCACCTATGGCGGCGTCACAACGGCGACCTTGACCGTCAAGACCGTCGCGAGCCTCGGTGGCGCCAAATACCGTTGCATCGCGACCAATGAGGCTGGCTCCGCCACCAGTGCCATCGCCAATCTCACGGTGATCGTCCCCGGTCCGGCCAACGACAATTTTGAGAACCGCATCGTGCTCACGGGCACCGCCGCCAGCACCACGGGCAGCAACGTGGGTGCCACCCGTGAGGCCGGTGAGCCGAACCACGCCGACCTCGCCGGCGGCAAGTCCGTCTGGTGGAGCTGGACTGCCCCGGCCACGGGTACCGTGACAATTTCCACGGCCGGCAGCAGCTTTGACACCCTCCTCGCCGTCTACACCGGCACGGCGGTCGGGGCTCTGACATCTGTCGGCAGCAACGACGACAGCTCCACCTCGACGAACAGCAGCACCGTGGTGGTTGGAGTTCAATCGGGCACGACCTACCAGATCGCGGTGGACGGCTTCATCGGAGCGACGGGTACCGTCAAGCTCGACCTCACCTTTGCCGCAGGCAGCGCCGGTCCCGTGAACGATAATTTTGCCAGTAGCCTGACGTTGAGCGGTCTCGCCGTGACGACCACTGGCAGCAATGTGGCCGCCACCAAGGAACCCGGCGAGCCCAACCATGCCAACGACCGTGGCGGCAAGTCTGTGTGGTGGAGCTGGACCGCCCCGAACACCGGCACGGTGACCATCACGACCGTCGGCAGTAATTTTGACACCCTGCTCGGTATTTACACCGGTGACACCGTTTCGGGTCTCACTCTCGTGGCGACTGATGATGACAGCGGCGGATCGTCCACCAGCCTCGTCAGCTTCAATGTCACCGCCGGCTCCACCTATCGCATCGCTGTGGACGGTTTCTCCGGCAAGGCTGGAAATATCGTCCTGGCGCTCACCCTGACCGTGCCCAAGCCCCCGCCGGCCAACGACAATTTTTCCGGACGCATTGCGCTCACCGGCTCCGCCGTGAGCACCAGCGGCACGAACGTCTCCGCGACCCGGGAAAGCGGCGAGCCTTCCCATGCCGGCCAGCCTGGCGGCACCTCCGTCTGGTGGAGCTGGACTGCATCGAACTCCGGCACCGTGACCATCTCCACCGCGGGGAGCAATTTTGACACCCTGCTCGGCATTTACACGGGCAGCTCGGTTGCAAATCTTACCGCCGTGGCCAGCAACGACGATGCAGGCACGGCGACCACCAGCCTAGTCACTTTCAGCGTGACCACCGGCACCACCTACCAGATCGCCGTGGATGGCTACCAAGGTGGTACGGGCAGCGTCTCCTTGGGCATCGTTTTTTCGGCGGGACCGACCAACGACCACTTTGCCGACCGGATCCCGCTCACCGGCTCGACCGTCACCACCAGCGGGACGAATGTCGGTGCCACCAAAGACCCCTTCGAACCCGCCCACGCCGGAAACGCCGGCGGACGGTCCGTCTGGTGGAGCTGGATCGCCCCAAGCAGCGGCACCGTGACCATCTCAACGACGGGCAGCAACTTCGACACCGTCCTTGGTGTGTACACCGGCAATGCGGTCAACGGCCTGACCACCATCAAGAGCAATGATGACAAAAATCGTCTGGTGATCACCAGCGAGGTGTCGTTCGCGGCCGTGGCGGGCACGACCTACCAAATCGCCGTGGACGGCTTTGGGGGCGCCTCGGGCAGCATTGTGCTCACCATCAATCGCAGCGCTGCGGGCGGTTTGCCGGCGGACGCAGAAATTTCGGGCGCGGCTGCTTCCAAGCTGTCGGTCGTTACCAGCTCCGGTGGACGCACAGGCTCTTCCGCTGCCCTGACCTCAGTCGCTTCCAGCTCCGGCGTTCGCACGGGATCTTCCGGTGTCATGACCTCCGACCTGCTGACAAAAAACCTGGCCGAGTTCACCGTGAGCGACGCGGACACCGTCGCGTGGGTGAGCTCGTTGGGCTTCGGTGCCGCGCCGCCGCCAGCGGCCGTGCCGCCGCTGCTCGCCGCCGTGATGAACGTGGATTCGTCATCGCCGGCCGCACAATTGCCAATGACGTCTCTCGTGAGCACGGACAACGGCGTGCGCCTCACCTTGCAATTCCGCCAGAACCGCGCCCTCGCCGCACTCGGCATCGGTCTCGCCGTCCAAACCTCGGCAGATGGGGTTACCTGGAGCGATCTGCCTGCTTCCGCGATCGCGGTGCTCGCCGACGATGATGCGGACACGGCCCGTTACGAAGCGAGCGTCCCGGTTTCCCTCGATAGCAAAGTGCAGCTCCGCCTCGCCATCGTGGTTGATCCGGCTTGGATTGGACTCCTCGACGCCCCTGCGGACGCAACCGGGCCCTAACAGGGTAAATCAAGCCTATTTGTTCCCAACCAAGTCGGGGCTGCGTCCAGTCCCCGCTTACGAAACCCTGACGATCACCAGTAATTGTCCCCCCGTAGCGCGGGCAACCTGCCCGCGTCTTCCGTCACAGTTATCTTGTGTGTCTCATTGCTACGCCAATCTCCCCGAGTTCCCAACGCGGTTAGTAATGTTTACACGAAGGTCGCAAAGCGCGCGGAGAGGCGGCGGGAGCTTTTCGATTCCGTCTCCTGCCTCTTGCCCTCTGACCTCCGGGCTCTGGCTTCTGCCATCCGGCTTGTGACATTTGGCCTCTGACGCCTATTTCCAACTCGGGACTACGCGGTCGCCTTGTCGAAAGTTCACACATGACCCCCTCCTTCC
>JBAXLL010000188.1:0-4684 GCA_037134835.1 Verrucomicrobiota bacterium | reverse complement strand
GGGGGGGACGGAGGGATTTGCGGAGGATTATGCTTTGCTTGCCGCCGGACTGCTCGACCTTTATGAGCTGACGTTTGACGCGCATTGGCTGCGCTGGGCGGCGAGGGTTCAAGCGAAGATGGATGCGCTGTTCTGGGATGAGGTGGAGGGCGGCTGGTTCAACTCGGTGGCGGGTGCGACCGATGTTGTGCTGCGGCTGAAGGAGGATTCCGACGGAGCGGAGCCGTCGCCGAGTTCTATTGCGGCGGCTAATCTGCTGCGGCTGTCGGCAATTTTTCATGACGATGGGGCCCGGGCCCGGGCGGTGCGCGCGATCGAAGCGTTTCAGGCGCGTTGGCTGCAGATGCCCCAAGCGCTGCCGGAGATGCTCTGCGCCGTGGAGCGCGCGCTGGAGCCGCCGCGCCAGGCGGTGCTCGCAGGCGATCCGGCAGCGGCGGACTTTCAAGCGCTGGCGGCGGTGGTGCGGGAGGGGCCCGGTCCGCGCCGCGCACTCGTGCAGGCCGGACCGGAGCTGCCATGGACGGTGCCGATGATCCCGCGCGACGGCCGGGCCACGGTCTACGTTTGCGAGAATTTCCGGTGCCAGGCCCCCGTCTCGGACCCGGCGGAACTGCGCCGGCTGCTGGTATGAGGGGCAAACCCTGCGCTTGAAGCCGCATCCGTTTCCTGCAATCTGACCGGTACCCCGCCATGAAAATCCTCATCGCCGAAGACGATCCTGTTGCGCGTGCCGTGCTCCGTCAGGCGCTGCGTCGGCTGGGCCACGAGACCGTTGAGGCCGCCGATGGGGAGATGGCGTTGCGGGTGCTGGCGGGTGATCCCGTGCGCGTTATTGTGAGCGACTGGATGATGCCCGGGCTCGACGGGCTCGGCCTGTGCCGGGCGGTGCGCGGGCGCGTCGGTGCGGACTACGTCTACTTCATTCTGCTCACCGGCCGCGATGCCACGGAGGACAACCAGCGCGAGGCCATCGAGGCGGGCGTGGACGACTTTCTCACCAAGCCGCTTGATGTGCAGGAGATCTGGATGCGTCTGCGCGTGGCCGAGCGGATCCTGCGCTTCGCCACGCAGGTGCGGCAGCTCGAGGAATTTCTCCCCATCTGCGGCTATTGCAAAAAAATCCGCGACGACCAGAACTACTGGCAGCAGATCGAGGGCTATATCAATGCCCGCACTGGCACGGATTTCAGCCATTCGATCTGCCCCGATTGCTATGCGCGGGTCGTCCTGCCGGAGATCGCCAAGCTGCGCGGCGAGGGCGCTCCCGCCGAGACGAAGCCCCCTCCGCCCCATGTCGAGCGAACGAACTGACCGCCTTGAGGAACGCCTCGCCTGGCTTGAGCGCCATGTGGCCGAGCAGGACAAGGCGATGCTCGGTTTGCATGAGGACAACCGGCGCCTGCAACGCGCGCTTGTCACGTTGCGCTTGCGATTGGCCGAAAGCGGGGGGAGCGCGGCGGGCGAAGCCGATGACCTGCCGGTGGGAATGGATGACCGTCCACCACACTACTGAGCAGGCGACCGCAAAGCTGGAAAAACCGGGTTGGCTCCCCGCCGTCCTAGGATGAGTGTTTTAGACGATGCAGCAGGGTGGCGGGCCGTTTCTTCATCCGTCCTGAACCAAGGGACGCTCCAGCCGTGCATAATGCCAGCACTCCCGGCCTGGCATGGCCCTCGCTCAAAATCTCGCCAGCGCGTGTGCGCTCTCGACCACGAACCATGTGCCCAGCGCGGCCAGGCTGGCGAACGCAAGCCGGCGGAACAACCGGGCCCGGCGCAGACGTGCGTCGTACGCGCCGAGCCGACGCGGCGGCAGGCAGCCGTTGGCCTCGACGAAGCTCATGAACTGAGCCTGTCGTACCTGCGCGGTGCGGCGGCGCGGATCCATGCGGCCAGCCGGCCGGCGGAAAAGGTGGAGGAGGAGCGCGCGTAGCATTTGACGGCCCTCATGCCTGAAATTCGCGCCAGTCCTTGCAAGAAAAATCCCGCGCCCGCGCGATTTATTTCGCGGCGGCTTCCAACGCCTTCAACTCGCGCTGGGCCTCCTGAAACTCGGTGAAGGCTTTGCTCCCGGTGGCGATGGCCTTGCGGAAAGAATCCATCGCCTCCGCGCGCTGCCCAGCGATTGTTTGCAGCATCCCTTGGTAGAACCATGCCTCGCAGAGCCAGCCTTTGCGCGTGTGGTCGTCCTTCGCGGTGTCGGCTTGGACGAGCAACGCAGCGAAGGCGGTCTTGCCCACCAAAAAGTCGCTGACCCGGGCCGTCCATCGCTCGTCATCCGTGCCGGGTTTTTTGGCGCGTCCGAGCGCGTTGGCCAGCTCCTTCGCGCCGCTGTCGCGCTGGCCGGACTCGGCTTGGGCCAGAAACACCCAGAAGGCGGAATAAAGATAATCCAGTTTCGCGCCTTCGCGGAAATCGGCCAGTGCGCCCGTGGCGTCTTGTTTCGCGCGTTTGGCAATACCTCGGTTGAGGTAGCGCGAAGCGACATTCGGTTCGAGCTCAATGGCGCGGGAGAAGTCGGCAATGGCTCCGTCGAGATCGCCCTTGGCTCACTTGGTGTGGCCACGGTTGTAGATGGTGGCGGAGTCTTTCGGGTCGAGCTCGATGGCACGGGAGGAGTCGGCGATGGCTCCGTCGAGGTCGCCCTTGTCCTGCTTGATGTAGGCACGCACAGCAAAGGCGACGGAGAATTTCGGATCGAGTGCGATCACGCGGTTCACGTCCGCCATGGCCTCATCGAGGTCGCCTTTCTGGCGCTTGGCTTCGATCCGAAGCACGGAGGCCTTGAGCATATACTCGGGATTGATTTCCAAGGCACGGGAGAAATCGTTGATCGCCCCGTCAAAGTCGCCTTTTCCACTCTTGGCCATGCCTCGGCCCAAATAGGTTAGGGCAACTTTAGGATCGAGCTCGATTATGCGGCTGAAGTCAGTGATGGCCCCGTCCATGTCCCCCTTGGTGCGTCTGGCCTCGCCGCGATTACCGAAGGCGCGGATGAATTTCGGGTCGAGCTCAAGGGCGCGGTTGTAATCGGCGATGGCCCCATCGAGGTCGCCCTTCTCATTCTTGGCGAGGCCGCGCTCGACCAGGTCGTTGGCGGTCAGTTTCTCGGCGGCTGCCTGCGCGTGCAGCAGGGCGGGACAAAGGGCGGAGAGCAGCAGCGCGGCGAGTAAGGCGAGAGCGCGGGTGGTTTTCATGGCGGAATGGATTGGGGAGCTGGGCGAAAATCGCGCGGTGTTCGCGCGCAAGCGGAACCATTCCCGAAAATTGAGGTGGTTTTTTCAAGGGAAAACCCGCAGCTTCGCCCTCCCGTTTTCCCATCCGCTGCTCACTTCCTCTGCTCGCTACTCACTCCTCGCTACCCGCTGATTCCCTTTCCGCCATGCACCACTTCCGCCACGTCGGCCCCAATCTGCACTGCGAGTCCGTTGATCTCGCCGAGGTCGCGCGTCTCTACGGCACGCCCACGTATGTCTATTCCGCCGCCACCATGGCGGACAACTACTCCCGCCTCGCCCACAGCCTTGCGGGCCTCGACGCGCAGATCTGCTACGCGATGAAGGCCAACTCCTCCCTCGCCGTGCTCCGACACTTCGCGCGGCTCGGCGCGGCTTTTGATCTGGTGAGCGGCGGCGAGATCCGCCGGGTGCTCGCCGCCGGGGCCGACGTGCGCCGCAGCGTGTTTGCCGGCATCGGCAAGACCGAGGGCGAGCTGCGCCTCGCGCTCGAGCAGGGGGTTTTTTCTTTCCACGTCGAGAGTGAGCCGGAACTCGCGCGCCTCAACCATGTTGCCGGCCAGCTCGGCGTGAAGGCTCCGGTCGCGTTTCGTATCAACCCCGACGTGGACGCGCACACGCACGCGAAAATCACGACGGGTAAGAGCTACAACAAATTCGGCATCCCGCTCGCCGCCGCCGCCGCCGCCTATGCAGCCGCCGCGAAGCTGCCGCACATCCAGGTGAAAGGCGTGCAGATGCACATCGGCTCGCAGCTCACGAGCATCGCGCCGTTCGTCGAAGCCGTCACGAAGGTCGTGCCGTTTGTCGAGGAGCTGAAACGCGACCACGGCATCAGCTATTTCTCCATTGGCGGCGGCATCGGCATCATTTACCAGGCCGCGCTCGCCAGCGGCCAGCAGGCGTGGTGGGACGCGCAGCCCGCCGACCAGCGGCCCATCACGCCCGAGGCCTACGGCGCGGCGCTCGTGCCGCTGCTCCGGCCGCTTGGGCTGAAAATTTTGCTGGAACCGGGTCGCTTCCTCGTCGGCAATGCCGGCGTGCTGCTCACGCGCGTCGAGCACCTTAAGCGCGGCGCGGGCAAAAATTTTCTCATCGTGGACGCCGCGATGAATGACCTCGTGCGCCCCGCGATGTATGACGCCTACCACGAGATCGTGCCATTGCACCGCGACACCACGCGCCCCGCGTTCACGGCCGACGTGGTTGGGCCGATCTGCGAAAGCGGCGACTGCTTCGCGCACGACCGGCAGTTGCAGGAAGTCGGCGAGGGCGAATATCTCGCGCTGATGAGCGCCGGCGCCTACGGCGCGGCCATGGCGAGCCGTTACAACACGCGCGCCCTGCCGGCCGAGGTGATGGTGAGCGGCGGCGCGTTCGAGCTGGTCGCGGCGCGGGAGACCTTCGAGCAGATGACGGCCAACGAGCGCCTACCGGCCTTTTTGAAG
>JBAXLL010000187.1:0-4694 GCA_037134835.1 Verrucomicrobiota bacterium | reverse complement strand
TAAGACCCTGGCCGCTGCCGCCGAGGCTAGGCGTACCGCCGGGGCGCACACGGCGGAGGACTATGCCGGCGAGTTGCGGCAGATGGAGGCGTTGCTCGCCGCGTATGCGGCCGTGCCGGCGGAGGCCTCGCAGGTGGCGGCGTTCAAAGCCGAGTTCACCCGCAAGATGCTCCGCGACCCCGTTGGCGCCATCGCCCTCTATCGCCGCCTTAAGGCCGACTATCCGGGTACGCGGGCCGCCGCCGAGGCGGATGACACCATTGCCTGGATTGAAACAATCGAGACGAAGAAGCGGCTGGAAGCCACGTTGGGAGTAGGCGCAAAGTTTCCCATATTTGCGGAGACCGATACCGCCGGGCGTCCGCTTACGCCTGCCGGGCAAGGCGGCAAAGTCGTCCTCATCGAGTTCTGGGCCATGTGGTGTCCCGATTGCCGTGCCGAGCTGCCCAATCTCGTCGCCACCTACGGAAAATACCATCCGCAGGGCCTCGACATCGTCGGCGTGAGCCTCGACAAGGAGGAGGATCACGCCAAGTTTGCGCCCTTCCTCAAGGAAAACGGCCTCGCCTGGCCGCAGCATTTTGATGGCGGGTTTTGGGACAACCGGATCGCCCTGCTCGCCGGGGTGAATCGCACGCCCACCAATTACCTGCTGGCGGCCGACGGTACCATCCTCGCCCGAAACCTGACCGGTCCCGCCCTCGCCGAGGCGGTCGCCGCCGCCTTGAAGCGCTGAGGTGGCGGGAAACGCGAATGCGCGACCCGAGCAGGTCGCTCACTCCTCTGGCAACGGTTGGTCCTTCGTTTCCGGCAGGAACGGCAGGGCGGCGATGCCGAGCAGGAGCACGAGACTTACCCAAAGGCCGGCGGTGCGGAAGGCCTCGACATTGCCACCGAGGCTGGCGGTGATCTTGCTGATGGTCCAGGGCGCGGTGGCGGCGACGATGCGCCCGCCATTGTAGCAGAAGCTAGTGCCGGTGCTCCGCAGGCTCGTCGGGAAGAGCTCGGGCAGATAGATCGCATATACGCCGAAGACCGAGTATTGGCCAAAGCCCATCACCGGCAGCATCCAATACATGTCGGCCAGACTCCGCATGAACATAAAGACCAGTCCGGTTGTGAGAAATGACAGCACCAGCGCCACGCCGAACGCGATGCGGCGGCCCCGCATCTGCGCCAGCTTCGCCAGCGCGAACATCCCGAAAAACCCGCCCGACACCTGCAGCAGCAGTGCGACCGAGCGCTGGTAGGTCACATGGCTGGCGAGCGCCGCATCGGTGAGATTGAGCGCCTTGGCCGCCGTCTCCGCGATATCGCCGACGATCTTCCCCTGAAAATTACCGATGCCCCACAGGCCGATGATGCCCGCACTGCAGGCGGCGAGGCCAAACCACGCATTGCCACGCCAGCGCGGATGGAGCAGCAGCGAGCCGTAAGAGCCAAACTTGATCCCCCGGTTGGCCCCATCGGTGCGGGCACGCACCCACTTCTCGGGCTCCTTGAGCTTGGCGAGGACGAATACGCACAGAAAAGCGGGCAGCGCCCCGATGACGAACAGCGCCTGCCATGGCTTCAGTCCGAACGGCAGCGTGGCCATCGTCCCAATGCCCATGCCGATGAGACCGGCCGAGATGTTGCCGAAGGCGGAAAGGGATTGCAGCATGCCGAGCGCGGGTGCGCGGGACTTGTCGGGCACCGAATCGGCCACCAGCGCGACCGCCAGCCCGAATACGCCGCCGACACCGAGGCCGGTGATAAAACGATAGGCGCAAAATGCCTCAAAACTGCCCGCGAGTGCATTCAGCCCCGTGCTCACCGAGTAGAGCAGGATGGTGATGGTCAGGATGCGCGCGCGACCGAAACGGTCGCCCAGCGCGCCGAAGATCAGTCCGCCCACCGCCCATCCGAGCAGAAATGCCGAGGTTGTGAGCGGCCCGCGCACGGTTGCCTGCGTTTTGGCAAAGGCGGCCAGCGCGTCGGCGTTGAGCGTACCGGCGGCCACCATCGCGGCGGCGCGCGCCTTTTCTAAATCTCCGATCCCACTGTCGCGTGCGAGGTTGAAGAGCTGCGAATCGAGGCAGTCAAACAGCCACGCCAGGGAGGCGATGATGAACACGAACCAGTGCCCGCGGTTGAACGCGCGCCACCAAGGCTGGGAGGGGTTTTCGGAGGACATGGGGAAGCTTCAGAGCCTGACCGGCGCGCCGCTGGCGGCGGAAGCATAAAGCGCCCGGACCAGCGCCACAGCCTTGCGGCCTTCGCGGCCGTCGAGCGCGGGCGCGCGGCCGGCGCGGAGCGCGTCCACCAGATCCTGCATCTGCCGCTGGTGGCCGACGAAGCTGATGGCATTGGGCGCGCTCGCCCCGGTGCCGAGCGCCGCCGTGTCCTTGGCGGCGCGGATGGCGTCGTCCTCCGGCCGCGCCTCGCGGAAATCCCAGCGTGCGATGCGGTCGTCCTCCAGCGCGATGGAGCCGTGCTCGCCGCAGATTTCCAGCCGCCGCTGCCAGCCTGGCCACACCGCCGTGCTCGCTGTGATGGAGCCGAGCGCGCCGTCGGGAAACCGCAGCGTCGCGCTGGCCGTGTCCTCGCTCTCAATGCCGGTGTGGACGCGCCGGGTCGAGCGGCAGAACACCTCCGCCGGCATCCCGGCAAACCATTGCAGCAGATCGAGCCCATGGATCGCCTGCGCCATGAGCGCGCCGCCGCCGTCCATCGTGAGCGTGCCACGCGTGCCGGTGTAGTATTGCGCCGTGCGGTGCCATTTCACGTCGGCGCTCGCCAGCACCAGCCGGCCGAGGCGGCCGGCGGCGAGCGCGGCCTTCACCGTGCGCGCGCCGTCACCGAAACGGCCCTGAAAAATCGGCGCGATGTGCACGTGCGCGGCCTCGGCGGCGCGGAGCATCTCGTCCACCCGCTCGACCGTGATCTCCAGCGGTTTTTCCACCACGAGATGCTTGCCGGCGCGGATGGCGGCGAGCGCGGGCTCAAGATGCGCTCCCGCCGAGGTCGTGATGCACACGACATCCACGTCGGGCCGCGCGACCAGCTCGGCGACCGTTGGGCCGGCGAGCGGCACGCCATGTTTCTGGGCAAAAGCGCGGCCCTTTTCGACGTTGCGCGTGGCGACGGCCACGAGCTTCGCGCCGGTGACATGTGCCAGCGCCTGGGCGTGAAAGTCGGCGATCATGCCGAGGCCGACGATGCCAAAGCCGAGGGGCGCGGGGGAAGGGGCGGTCATACGGGAAGCTGGCTCAGGCTTTGACGTGGCGCAGATTTTCGTCGAGCGGCGTCATCTTCGGCATCAGCAGATGGACCAAGCCAAGGATGATGAGGTAGGACGAGCCGGCGAACAGGAAGGCGATGAAATAACCCGAGGGACCGCTGGAAGAAAGCACCTTGCCGAGGCTCCAGTCGGCCGCGATGCCTGCGATGCCGCCGACCATGCCGCCAATGCCGACGACCGAAGCGGTGGCTTTCTTCGGGAATACATCCGATACGAGCGTGAAAATGTTGGCCGACCATGCCTGGTGGCCCGCCGCCGCCAGGGCGATGAGCCAGACGGCGAACCAATAAAAGCTGTCGGAGCGGGCGCAGTCCATCAGGGTGTTGCTGATGGGCTTGATTGCATCCGGGCCCACGGCGGCAGTCGCCGCCGCCAGAAATTCCTTGGCCGACTCGTAGCTTTTTCCTGAGAGCGTCCGGAGCGCGGTGATGTTCGCCTCGGCGACATGTTCCTTCACCTTGGTTTGGGTGGTCACGCCATTGGTGGTGGATTCCTGCACCACGGTGTATGTGGCCGACGACAAGCTGGCAAAAAACCGGTCGTCCACATTGAACTTGGTGTGGATCTGGGTGACGAGCATCACGGGCATGATGGTGAGCGCGCAGAGCAGCATGGTGGTCTTGCGCGCGCGGTTCACCGGCCAGCCCCGTTTGATAAAAAAGGATGAAAACCAGCCGCCGAACACGCTGCCGATGTCGGCGACGAGATAGATGATGACCAGCGGGAGCGCGAGGCCCTTGATGTCGAGGCCGAAGCGGTCGAAGAGATACTTGCCGCCCCAAAACAGGTAAAACCACCACGAAGCATCGGTGATTTTGGCGACAGCAAAGGCCCATGTCTCGCGCAGCGGCAGCACGCTGCTCCACGGCAGCTTGGCGACCGATTCGGGTACAGAGTCGCTGTTGATGTAGGCTAGCTCCGACGGCGACACGCCCGGATGCGCCTCGGGCCGGTGATAGCAATTGAGCCAGAGCACCACCCAGATCGCGCTGAACACGCCGGTCGTCAGAAACGCATACTGCCAGTTGGTTCCATCCGCCGCGACCACGAGGGGGATGACCAGCGGCGCGAGAATCGCCCCCACATTGGCCCCCGCATTAAAAATGCCGGTGGCGAAGGCGCGCTCCTTCTTCGGAAACCACTCGGCCACGGTCTTGATCGCCGCCGGAAAATTGCCCGACTCACCCAGCCCCAGACCAAACCGGGCCACGACAAAACCGACGAACCCGAAGGCGGGTCGCACGGCTGCATGCAACATCCCGAAGAGGCTCCAAATTGCGATGGACAGCATGTAGCCGATGCGCGTGCCAAAGCGGTCAATCACCGCGCCCATGGACAGCAAGCCGAGCGAATAGGCGACTTTGAACGAGATGTTGATGTTGGCATAGTCCGTGTCGCTCCACTTGAAGAC
>JBAXLL010000186.1:0-4746 GCA_037134835.1 Verrucomicrobiota bacterium | reverse complement strand
GCCCTACCAGCCGCTCGCGCTCATCCCCGGTGGCATTCTGCTCACGCTCTTTCCGCCCGGTTCGTCGTATCTCGACGCCACGAAAATCACCCTTCCCGAAGTCTACAACGGCGCGACGCCCACCCGCGTAGGCAGCATCGTCGGCATCCACAACCCTTCCATTGAGTTTCACGCCGCACCTGCCACCAACAACACCGGCACCTGCATCATCCTCGCCGCCGGCGGCGGGCACAACACCCTCAACGTCGGCACCGAGGCCATGGACTTCGTGCCCTACTTCGCCGAGCGCGGCATCAGCACCGTCATCCTCCGCAACCGCCTACGCCGCGACGGTTACAATCCGCTGACCGACGAGGTCTTTGACGCGCAACAGGCCATCCGCCTCGTGCGCGCGCACGCGAAGGAGTGGCACCTCGATCCCGCTCGCATCGGCATCATGGGTTTCTCCGCCGGGGCCGAGCTGGCCACGCCCGCCGCGGTTCTTTTCGGCAAGTGGGACGCCGACAACAACCAGCCCGGCGACCCGCTCGCCGGCGTGCCCTCGCGCCCCGATTTCATCGGCGTGATTTATCCCGGCCCGTCGCCCTTCGCGCCCGGCCGCACGCCGCCCGAGATCCCCGCCAACACACCGCCCGCCTTCATCGCCGGCGCCGGTGCGGGCGATTCCGACCACGCCGCGTGGGCCGATCAGTTTTACGCCGCCATGCTCGCCGCGCGGATTCCCAACGTCGAGATGCATCTCTACGGCGCGGGCGCGCACCCCGGCTCGAACGACCAGGCCGGCGAGCGCTGGAACGGCGGCCTCAATACCGCCCGCAACGGCCGCCCCTACGGCACCTGGACCGACCGCTTCATGGACTGGATGAAAGACCTCGGCTTCCTCTCGCCGCCCGGCACGGAGACCCGCGCCGCGAAGGACGTGGCCATCCGCGTGCAAACGCCCGTGCGCGGCAACCGCGGCGGCCCCGGCGCCACGCCCGGCGGACGCGGCCGGCGCGGCGGTGCGGCTCCGGGCGGTGCCGTCGGCCCGGCGGTTCCTGCCACGCCGTAATTCGAGCCGGTTTGATCGGCCAATTTGCCAGGGGTGCTCCAATGAAATGACGCCCAGCTTTTGGACGTTAGCCGTCATTATTTACCCAATCTCATGTTCGTAACCCTGACCCTGCGTCTCCGCCTCGCCCTGCCTCTCCTGCTTGGCCTCGCCGCACCCGCCGCCTTTGCGGCCGGCGGCGCGGCGGCGCTGCCCGCGCCGGTCACGCTCACGTCGGGCTGGCTGATGCAGGATGTCGCGCAGGTCACGGCCGGCGGCGCGGTGATCTCCCGGGTCGGCTTCGCGCCCGACATCTACCGGCCCGTGCCCTACGCGCCGCCGCCCACCGCCGACGCCAATCCGCCGACCGCGACCGTCATCCAGCCCGAACTCCGCAATTTCCCGCGCACCGCCCAGCTCCGGCGCGGCGACACCAGCCCGGCCGGCCTGGCCGAGGGATGGCCGCTCAATCCCGAGCCGAACCGCCCGAGTTTCTCCTCCGGCTGGACGCAGGCCCCCGGCCCGTCGGCGAAAGCGTGGTATCGCGCCATCGTGCCCGGCACCGTGTTGGCGACGCTCGTGGACAACCACCTCTATCCCGACCCGCTCTACGGTGAGAACAACCGCCCCAATATCATTCCCGAGAGCCTCGCGCGCACGTCCTACTGGTATCGCACCGAGCTCACGGTGCCGGCCGGTTTCACCGGCCGGCGCGTGTGGCTGAACTTCGAGGGCATCAATTATGCTGCCGAGGTGTGGGTCAATGGCGTGAAGGCCGGCGACATCACGGGCGCGTTCATCCGGGGCAACTTTGACATCACCGATCACGTCCGGCCGGGCGAAAAGGCCGCCATCGCCGTGCTCATCCATCCGCCGCCGCACCCCGGCGACCCGTGGGAGAAGACCGTCGCCAACCAGCGCGGCCCCAACGGGGCCGGAGTCAACGGCCCGCTCGGCCAGGACGGGCCGACCTTTGTCGCGGCCATCGGCTGGGACTGGGTGCCCGGCATCCGCGACCGGCAGAGCGGCATCTGGCAAAACGTCTCGCTCTCCGCCAGCGGCCCCGTGTTGGTGCAAAATCCCTTCGTCACCACCGACCTGCCGCTGCCTCGCACCGACTCCGCTGACGTGAGCATCGAGGTCACGTTGAAAAACGTGTCCGCCTCGCCCCAGACCGGCGTGCTCACGGGCCGGCTCGGCGACATCACATTCCAGTCGGCGCCCGTCACGCTGCCGTCGCAGGGCTCGCAGGTCGTGAAGCTCGCTCCGGACACCACGCCCGCGTTGCGCGTCGCCAATCCGCGCCTGTGGTGGCCGAACGGTTTCGGTGAGCCCAATCTCTACCCGCTCCGGCTCGCGTTCGACATTGCCGGCGCGACCTCGGACACCAAGGAGCTCAACGTCGGCATCCGCCAGGTCACCTATTTTGTCCCCGGCTCGACCAACCTCACACTCTCCGTCAACGGCGTGCCGGTCTATGCCAAGGGCGGCAACTGGGGCATGGACGACGCGATGAAGCGTCTCCCGCGCGAACGGCTTGAGGCCATCGTGCGCCTGCACCGCGACGCCAACTACACCATCATCCGCAACTGGGTCGGCCAGAGCACGACCGAGGACCTGTTCGACTTCTGTGACCGCTACGGCATCATGCTGTGGGATGAATTTTTTCAGGCCAACCCCAACAATGGCCTCAACCCGCTCGACTCCGGCCTGTATCTTTCCAATGTCCGCGACACTGTCCTGCGCTTCCGCAACCATCCCAGCATTGTCATCTGGTGCGGCCGCAACGAAGGCGACCCGCAGGCCGTGATTGACCAGGGCAACGCCGCCATCCTCCGCGAACTCGACCCTGCGCGCTACTATCAGTCCAGCTCGACCTCCCGCAACGGCGTCAGCTCCGGCGGCCCCTACAGCTACCAGCTCCCGCGCGCCTACTACTCAGGCGCGACCAGCGGCCTGAACGTCGCTTTCAAGACCGAGATCGGCAGCGCCTCCATCCCCACGCTCGAGGCAGTGCAGGCGATGATGCCGGAAAAGGACTGGTTCGGCCCGAATTTCCCCAACGATGCCTGGGCCGAGCACGACCTTGTCACGGGCAATGGCAACCCGGTCAACGCCGCGCTCCAGACGGTGCTGCCCCGGCGCTTCGGCGCGTTCGACAGCCTCGCGGGGTTTGTCCGGCTGGCGCAGCTGGCCGATTACGAGACCTTCCGCGCGATGTATGAGTCGCGTTTCTCGCGGCTGTTCGCGCCCTCCACCGCCGTCATCACCTGGATGAGCCATCCCGCGCAGCCCTGCCTCGTGTGGCAGATTTACGACTACTCGCTGGAGCCCTTCGCCTCCTACTTCGCCGTAAAAAAGGCCTGCGAGCCTGTCCATATCATGATGACGCAGGACACCTTCGAGGCCACCCTCGTCAACCACACGCCCGCCGCGCTGGGCGGCCTGAAGTGGCGGCTGCGGGTCGTGGATCTCGATGGCACGGTCAGGCTCGACCGGACCTCACCGGTCGCCAGCGCGCCGGCCTCGGCGGCGACCAGCCTCGGCGTGATCCTGTTCCCCTCCGATCTCTCGCCCGTGCATTTCGTGAAGCTCGAGCTGCTCGACGCCGCCGGCAGGGTGGTCTCGGACAATTTTTACTGGCGGGAGACGGTGCCGGACGACTTCACCGCGCTCAACACGATCCCCGACGTGATGCTCGAATTGAAAATCTCCCGCCACGACGCCGGCGGCAGGGTGCTGCTCGACGTGACGCTCTCCAACCCGACCAAAAACGTCGCCGTGATGGCGCACCTCCAGCTCCGCAACCAGCGCACCAACGCCCGCGTGCTCCCCGTCACCTACAATGACAACTACGTTTCCCTGCTGCCCGGCGAAAGCCGGGTGATCACGATCGAGGCTGCGGCCAAGGACCTCGGGGCCGACCCGCCGCTCGTCGTGCTCGACGGTTGGAACGTGACGACCAAGGCTCAGGCCTTCACGGCCGGTGGCCGCTCCAGCATCGCCCCCAACACTCCCGCGCTCGTCACCCGCCCGGTCGCCGGCCCGGTCGCCAGCGCGGCGAAATGATTCCCTTTCCCCCTCTCAATCCCATGCATACCCTCGCCAAACCCGCCCTCGCGCTTGCCACCTTGCTGGCCGTTGCCCCCGCTTTTGCCGCCGACGCTCCTGCGCCCGCCACTCCCTCCCCGAAGCCCGATGCCGCCACCTATGCCCGTCTCGCGGGAGAGGTCGAGGGTGTCCTGAAAAAAGACGTGCTGGAGAAATTTTTCCCCGCCGCCGAGGACAAGGAAGGCGCGGGCTTCTTTGAGAACTTCAGCGCCAACTGGTCGCGCAGCCCCAACAATGCCACGCGCAGCGTCGTCTATCAGTCGCGTCTTACCTGGCTCGCCGCGCAGGCCGCGCTTTTCGACTCCGCGCAGGCCGCCACCTTCAAGGCGCTCTCCAGCCACGGCATCGCCGAGCTGGCCAATCTCCAATGGGACAAGACCAACGGCGGTTTCTTCTGGGCGGTCAACGTGGGCGGCAATCCGACCAACCAGCAAAAGCACGCCTATGGCAATGCGTTCGCCGTCTATGCCTCGGCGGTCAATTACTCCGTCACGCGCGACGCCGCCGCGCTCGACCTCGCCAAAAAGGGCTTCGCGTGGCTGGAGGCGCATGCCCACGACACCAAAAACGGCGGCTACATCGAGGCCATGAATGCCGACGGCACG
>JBAXLL010000185.1:0-4771 GCA_037134835.1 Verrucomicrobiota bacterium | reverse complement strand
GGCAGGTTGCCCATTTGGTGACGCGGTTTGGTGAGTCGCTGGTAGTTTTTGGGGCGTCGCTTGACTGCTCGTGGCTCGCTTCGACCAGGGCGATGGGGAAGGAGATCGCGCGCGATGGCGAGGAGCATTTCATCGAGGAGGGCTGCCACGGTTTTGGGTTTATTCTCGGCCCCTTGGGCCGCGTTGGCGAACTGGCGCACGGTGTCCAAGCAGCCCTTGAAGGAGACTCGGGCGAGCTCGACATCGAAGGTGATGGCCGCCTTTTGCATGGCACAGCGCACGAGGTTATAGGCGACAAAATGCATCGCCAATTCGCGCTCGATCATGTGGGGCGTTTTGCAGCGGAGCACGTCCATGTGGAGGAAGGTTTTGAGCTCCCGAAAGTGGAGTTCAATACCCCAGCGTTGAAGGTAGAGTGCGGCGAGTTCCTGGGCCGTGATGGAGGCATCGAGCACCGTGGTTACCAGAGTCACCGAGCTGGTGCGGAAGCCCTTTGGAGCCACATTGTAGCGGATCACGCGCACCGAAATGCTTGGCGGTAAAAGCGCAAACTCCTCGGCGCTCATTGAGGGGGGCGCCGAATCGGGCCGCTTCCAGGTGATGACCTCATCAAAGTTCTCGGTCTTGGGCAGCTTAGACCCGACGGCTTGAGAGATCTTCTTTACGGGCAGACGCATGAGCACATCGATGCCGCGCGTAAGCAATTGGGCAAGGGTGCCAAAAGAGCAAAACCCCCGGTCGCCCATCACCAGATCGCCCTTCTCTAACGTGCCCCAGAGGCTCTTAAAGAGAATGGATTCATGCTGTTTTTTGTTGCCCGTGGCCACTTCGATCAAAGCGCCCGTGAGCATGCAAAACACGCCCACCAGCTTCATCATGGGGAAGCCGCATCCGGGCTTTTGGCCGGAACTCTGAGGCCAGCGCTCTTGGTTTTCGGGCGTGTCGGGCATCGACACCGAGGCCCCATCAACCAGCTTGACGCGCCGTCCATGCCAGAGCGCGCCACGGGGAATGTCCTTGTGCATGCGCTCGACCAAATGAGCGCTAATTCGAGAGATCACTTGGAGGGGAATTCGGGCACGTGCCGAGCAATAGCCCGCGGTGCTGGGGCTCATGGCTCCGGCTTGCTCCCGGGGCGCTTGGCGGCGCTTCTCCGCCATGATTTTGCGCAGCGCTTCGCGGCACGAACCCAGAGGCGTTTGCACCTGAGCCAGAAAGCCCCAGAAGATGACCTCCAGGGAAAAGAGCCGCTCGCGACTGTTGTCCCCGCTAGAAGTCGGGGCCAGCAGAGCGGCCGGAAAATAGCACCCGAAAAGCTCGCGCAGTTGGGCCAGGGACTGGCACCGCGCCATCGATTCAAACGCGGCTTTCAGCGCGCAAACCGGCGGTTTTCCAAAGAGCAGAGGGCCGAGACATTTGAAAAAAGGAGTCTTTAATTGCATCGCAATAACGTATAGCTACGTTTCGCAAAAAGGAAGTAAAATCTGTCATGAATTACCCTTTTTTAGACTCTGCCCCAGGCCTCGAATTAGTGCGCCGTTACGGTGCCCTCAAAGATCAATTGAGCACCTTGGAATGGATCACCAACGGCAGCGTGACGCCCAACCACCCTGGCTACTGGCGATGGACGCGCAAGGTCAATGCACGCACGGTCAGTGTATCCCTCTCCGCAGACCAAGCCGAGCTCTTCAAGAAGGCCATTGCCGAACATCGCCGACTGGAAGCCATTCTGAGCGAAATGCGCCTCATCACTCAGGAAATTCTCCTCAAATCCGCCCCAGACCCCCCAAAAAACCCCGCACCCGAAACGTCCCAAAACGGCCTTAATTTAGTGCCATTCGGGACAGACCGTGACCAGTTCAATTTTTTATGGTCCAAACACCGCGCTCTTCAACCCGACGCTCGGCGCGGGCAACGTGCGCATCGTGGGTAGCTATGAATACGCGCAGAGTGCGCCGAACACGCTCAATCACGGCATCCTCTTCACCGGGTCGCTAGACGGCGGCAAGGGCAGCTGGGTGCAATTAGATGTTCCGACCAGCAGCCTCACCGACGTCGGGGTGAGCGTGTGCAACACCATTCCTCACAGCACGATGGGCGACCTCGTCGTCGGCAACTACGACCTGACCACCAACCCGTCGCAGCCCATCCCGAATTCCAATACCGGAAACGCCTTTATCTACCGCGTCACGACCAAGACATGGACGATTTTTTCCCCGTCCAATGCAGGAACTGCATCGTCTGGCACCACCGCCTACGGCATCTGGCAGAACGGCAGCAACAGCAGCTCATACACGATTGCCGGTGGCGCCAACGATAACGGTGCGAACACGGCCTTCCTTGTCGATTACGACTCTGCTACGGGCCAGTTCACTAACCTCACCTATTTTGCGGACACCAACGCGCCAGGCTTTACTCACTTCGAGGGTATCACCGGACGGGATGGCGGCTATAATTTGATCGCCACCACGGCCAATGGTCCTGCCTTCGTCTCGGTCAACCGTCTGGCCAATGGATTCGGTGCCGCCAAATGGACTCCGCTCAACTATCCCGGTAGCATGATGACCACCGGCAACACCGTCTACCAAGACTATGGTTTGGGAATGTTTTTTGGGCTGGGCGGTTTCTCGTTGGAGAATAGCTATGTGGCCCGCTTGGCGCCAGTATTTAAGGGAGCGCCAGAGCGCAAGGATTGACCTGAGCCCGCGTCTTTCGGTTTCGCTCTACACCGAGATTAAATTCGGCTCCGGCGGATCGTTGAAGACCTGTCGCAGATGCTCAGCCAAAAACTGCCGCTTAGGTCTGGAGGCTCAAGAGGTTATTCCGTGAATGGCGGAGTCTGGGGATCGGGGAGTGGCGCTTAAGGGAGTGACGAGGGCGATGCCATTTATCATGGTGAAGGAAGAGAGGAAGGCGTTCTGATCGTTGGTTGGGGCAATAAAAGACCTGTCTCTTTGTTCCTATGTGTTTTGGAGCGCGGTGCTACTGCGCCGATTTTGGTGGCAACCATCCGCCCAATCTGCGACGTAAGGGTTATTCCCATGATTCCTAAACTCACTCGCAGACCACCCAGCTTCCGATGGCTTACTCTTTTGGCCGTCCTCGCCCTTGCGACCGCTGCGGATGGCGGAGCGCCGCCGACGGAGATCCTCGCCGCGCCCGCACCGCAACCTGCGCAGGCTGGGTTCTCGCTCGTCTCTGATTACGTCGGGCGGGGCAGTTTCGTAGGCTCCACCGAGGCCGCCTGCGACGCGTTTGGAACCGCTTTCGAGGCGTTTTACCGTATCCGCCTCGGCAATGCCTGGCCCGCGCTGCCCGACAGCGGCTGGTTTTTGCGACTCGGAGCCACCTCCGAGCGTTTTGATTTCGGGCAGACCAGTGATCTTCCGCTCCCAAATCACTTGCAAAGTATCGGGGCCCGTCTCGCCCTCGAATATTTCGTCAAAGACAAGCCCGGCATTTTTCTCGAAGTCGTTCCGAGTCTGAATTTCGAGAACCAAATCGGTGCCGATTCATTCCAGGTCTCCGGTCTCGCCTACGTCTCCTACCCTATCACCCCGTCCTTTATCGCCGTCCTTGGCCTTGTCGGCTCCAGCAATGCCCGCAACCCCATCCTCCCCGCCGTCGGCTTCGTCTGGACGATCAACCCGGAGTGGACCGTCTTCGCCATTCCACCGCGCCCGCGCATCATCTACAGCCCCACCCCTACGCTCGAATTCTGGGCTGGCGGCGAAATCCTGAGCGGGACCTTCCGCGTGGACGGCAACACGGGACGCGGCGAGAACCTGCAAAATGCCATCGTCACCTACAGAGATCTCCGTGCCGGAGCGGGCGTGACTTTCCGCGGATGGAAACCCGCGCAAGTCGAACTTGGGGCCGGTTACTCCTTTAACCGAAAATTCGACTACTACCGCGCGGAGAAAGGCTACGCGATCGACGGGGGCGCACCCTACGTCCAACTCACCGTCGGCCTAGCTTTTTAAGCCTAGCGCGGAAGCACGCCAAGGCGGGCGCGCATCTAGATCGAATATAACGGGACAGGGTCAACTATCCCCAAAGCTGAGCTAGGTTCTGTCCCTTTATGCCCCGCGGTCGGGGGACAACTGGCCTCTCCTTTGGTACTCTTGCGGGAAAACGGGAGATGATTACTTGGGCTTGGTCTCTCCTTTGAGTTCCTTCAACCGCGCCCGCAAGGCCGCGAGTTCGTCCTGATGTTTTTTCAGGCCCTCGGGGGTGAAACGCGCGCGCGTCGCGAACTCCTCCATCTCGGCGATCTTCTTCTCTATTTGGGTGATCTCGTCGGCGGTGTCGGGTTTTTTCTTTTCCCGCTCGGGCGACGCCTTGGCGTCCTGGTCGAGATTTTTCTGAATCCATCCGGCGAGCGTGCCGCTGCCCATGCCGTAACCGCCGGGCAGGGCGCGGAGATCTTTGGTCTGGGTGCGCGGGGGTGCACCCCAGTGGTCGGGATAGGCTTTGGGCTTCGCCGGAGGAGCTTCAACGGCGGGCGGCGGCACCGTCTTGGGTTTTAAATCCTCCTGGCAGGCCTCGCACTGGGCGAGTTTGGTGGAGCATTTTTTGCAGAGCTTGAACGCGCCACTGGTGGTTATGCCGTCGGCGCAGACTTTGCATTGGCCGATGTCGGCGGTGAAGACCTTTCCGTTGCATTGGGCGCAAAGGGTCGCCTGGGCGGAGGGTGGCAGGGCGAGCAGGAGCAACGCGAGCAGGGGAATGAAAAAGGTTTTCATATTTTGAAGAGGGGAAGGGTGGAAGG
>JBAXLL010000184.1:0-4774 GCA_037134835.1 Verrucomicrobiota bacterium | reverse complement strand
TTCTGTTGCAATGAAACTCCGCACCCTCGTCCTTGCTGTCGTCATCCTCGCCGTCCTTTCGGGCGGTGTCGCCCTGTTCAACCGCCCGCCCGCCGCGCCTGTTGGCGATGTCCGTGTCGGCCAGCCCCTCGTCGCCGCCGAGCTCGTGAACCAGGCGGTCCTCTTCCGGATCGCCGATGCCGGCAAGACCGTCGAGCTGAAAAAATCCGCCGAGGGCGGCTGGCGCGTGGCCTCGTATTTTGATTTTCCGGCCGACCTCGCCAAACTGGCCTCCTTCGCCGGCGACCTCACCGAGACCAAAATTTCCCGCCTCGTCACCACCAGCCCGGCCGCGCTTTCCCGCCTCGAGTTCAAGGATACCCGCGTCCAGCTCCTCAATGCCGCCGGCCAGCCGCTCGTCGAACTGGTGTATGGCAAAAATGCCGACACCGGCGGACGCTTCGTGCGTTATGCCACCGAAGACAAGGCCTACCTCGCGAGTCTGAGTTCCTTCCTCGATACCGATTCGAAAAACTGGGCCGACTCGTCGCTCCTCCAGCTCAAGTCTGACGACATTGCCAAAATCGAGCTCAGCTTCCCCGCCGAGACAGCCATGCCGCCCCGCACCGAGGTAACTGTCCTCGCCACCCGGGCGAAAAAGGAGGAACCCTTCGTTGCCGAGCACACGCCGGCCGGCCAGCAGCTCAAGGCCAGTGTCTTCACTACTGCCCTCAGCAACCTCACTACGCTGCGCTTCACCGATACCGCCGCGTCCGACGATCCGGCGGTCGCCGCGGCCAAAGCCGCGTCGCGCCGCGTCCGGTTCACGACCTTTGACGGCAAGACCATCGCCTTTGTTCTGGGCCGCAAGCCCGAGGAGAAAAAGCCCAAGGCCGTTGTCTCCAAACCTGCGGATGATGCATCGGCCAAGCTGGCGGACAAACCCGGTGATCCGGCCAAGCCGGCCGAGCCCGAGTTCGACATCATTCCCGCCGGCCCTGTCTTCGTCGCTATCACCCACAGCGACGCGCCCGCGCCCGTCAACGCCCTCATGGCCAAACGCGCCTTCCAGATCTCCGATTACATCCTCACCGCCCTTCCGCAAACCCCGGAGGAAATATTCGAGCCGCTGCCTGCACCCGCAGCCACCCCACCGGCAAAATAAAGCACCAGCGGGCTATTCGGTACAACCAATGACAGGGACTTCAGGAGCTTCGGCTGCGCCAGGCTGCTTGTGACGCATTTTCGGTGAAGTCTGGAGCTAGGGTGTGGTCATTATTTCGCGGGCGAAACCATGAACCCACGAGCCAACCATAGCGAGCGCAGTGCCAGCAGGCCAACCGCGCGGCTATTTTTTAAAAATGATCGTCACTGAGCAGCGTCTCGGCTATCGAACCTTCTCCGGTCGAAGGAAGTTTCACCTACGTCAAACTGAACACCGCAACGCCATGCCCGCCACGAGGCGCTTGTCCTTGGTCAACCGGTGGGAAACCCGCAGCCTCTTTCATCAACGATAAGTCCGACCACAACTGAAGTAGCGGTGCGACTGCCCAAGCTATGTCCCGCCACCATGCGCGGCATCCGGTCACGCGGGCAAGCGTTTTCCTGTAGCCACAACCGGAAGGTAATCGCCCGGCAAGGTTGCCAGAAGGTTGCCAAATTTGATGTTTTTTCCTTGCTTTGGCTGCATCTGCCTGCTTCACTCTGCCTGTTCTAAACCATTAACCCACAACTTAGTCCGCGTTTATTAGTGACTTAGCTTCCGGGTGTGCCACGGCAACCTGCCCGCGGCTTGGCCGGTACCAGCCCGGTCAGGATGGCCGGGCTACCTGCCTCTGCCTCCTTTTCTGTGTCACTATGGCTCAACCTAACACCAACGTCTCGTGACTTTGGACTTTAGGTAGGGCGATCCCTCCGGGTGAGCCGCGGCTCGGCAGAGACGCCTCGCCCTACCACCCAAAGTACATTCCTTATCAGACGTTGTTTAAAACGCAGACGAAACCACGGATTTCACGGATGTGCACCGACCGTGCCGTTAAATTTTATGAATCAGCGCGACGGCATGGGCGGCGAGCGCGAGACTGCGGCCGAGGTCGCCGACACCTTCGTTGGTCGTCGCCTTCAGGCCGATGGCATCGGGCGCGAGCCCGGTGGAGGCAGCGAGGGTGGCTTTCATGGCGTCGAGGTGCGGGGCGATTTTCGGGTGCTCGGCAATGAGGGTGGCGTCGATATTGACGGGGGCGAAGCCGCGCGCCTTGAGCCCGGCGATGACATGGCGGAGGAGCAGCTGGGAGTCCGCATTTTTCCAGGCCGGGTCGGTGTTGGGAAAAAAGTGGCCGATGTCGGGTAGACCGGCGGCACCCAGGAGCGCATCGCAGATGGCGTGGGTGAGGCAGTCGGCGTCGGAGTGGCCGTCGAGGCCGAAGTCGCTGTCGAAACGCACGCCGCCGAGGATGAGCGGACGCCCAGGGACGGTGCGGTGTATGTCGTAGCCGTGGCCGATGCGAAACATGGACGGAGGCTGACTACCCAATTTCAAAAAGACACGAACGTTTTGCGGGCGGAACAAATGAATCCATGGGTCAGCAAGCAGCAAAACGAAAGTATTGTCCTAAGGGCCAAGCCGATTCTGCTAAAGAGGCCGAGAATCGCGCAAGTGAACCAGATGACCGTTAGGGTGCATCAGGTATATAATCGCCTATATTATTATAGCTGTTGGCAGAATAGAATTGCAGAATTTAGGATGATGGCAGCACGCCGGCGCTCAGAGCTGCCAGCTTTTGTCGGTATATTCCATCAGCTCGATCACATTGCCATCGGGATCATGGATCCACGCCTGCTTGGAAAAGTCCATGCCGACTTTGAGCAGGCGGTCAATCGCGACGCCGCGGCCTTTCAACGTTTCACAAAATGCTTCCAGCCCCGTGACCTCGAAGCACAGGTGGCCGAAATGCGTGCCCACATGTCCCCTGAGCTGGGCAAACTCGCCGCCCCACTGCTTCACCATGCCCGCGCGGTCAAAAATTTCCACGAACGTCATCGCTCCCGTCTGAAAATAGTGGCCGAAGACGGTGCCGTCGTCGTGCTTGAACGTGAACTTGATGGGCAGGCCGAGACCGTCGCGGTAGAAGGCGGTCATCACCGGCAGTTGGTGGGACATGAGGCAGAGGTGGGCGAGCTGGCGGATCATGGCAGATGGGGGCTGGGTTGAGGGTGGGGTCGGAGAAACGGCCCCGACCCTGACCGTATCACCACCGGACGTCAATCTTCCCGCCGCCAGTGCGGCGGATCGCACACCAGAGTGACATCTATTTGGCCTCAACATCCCGCTTCTCCCGATGCGAACTACAGGTAGAAAGCGGACGGGGAGTGGGGCCAGTCTCCGACTGGCCTCTGAAGGCCGGCCACAGACCGGCCCTTTTAACCACGCCGGATCAGCACAGTTTGCATCCCACGGCCCGGCCTCAGATGAACTCCACCATGCCATCATACCCGTGCCGGACTTCGATGGGCCAGTCGAGTGAGCGCAGCACGCTTTTCGTCAGGTTCAATTTTTTGTCCAAAAATTCGTCGTCGTGCAACGGATCATGGTGGATGACGATCCAGCGCTTTACCGCAGCGAGTTTGGCCAGGGCACACGCATTGCCGACCGAGGAATGACCCCAGCCCACCTTGCCGCCGTACTCCTCGTTCAAGTATTGGGCTTCGCCCACGAGCAAATCGCACCCCGCCAGAAAATCCACCAGGGGCCGGTGGTGGACCAGGGCGGCGCTGTCGGGGCCGATGGCCTGTGGTGGACCCAGGTGGCCGAAGAGAAATTCATTGTCGCTGACATAGGCGATTTTTTTCCCTCCCACCTCGACCCGGAAGGCCAGCGTTGCGGCGGGATGGTGCGGTCTGTTGCATGCCGCAGATACCGTATTTAACATGAACGAGGGGGGGGCGGTGAAGCGCGCCTGGCTGAAGGAATGGTGGGAACATAACAAGGCGGCGATCTTGGCCAAGCGGTATGAGCAGGCGACGTGGCTGTCGCCCGAACCCCACGAGGCCTTCGCCGCCCGGGTCCACCAAGCCGACGAGGCCTATTCGAAGGCCGAGCAAGCCGCCCTCGCTGAATTCCGTGCCGCCCTGGCGACGGGCAATGCGACCCGGATCCGCCAAGCCAGCGAGGCCTATGCGAAGGTCACCCAAACCGACCCAAGCAAATACGATTTCGCTCAGGCGGCGGGCCAGGGTGCGGAGCCCAAGACAGATGCCCCGTTGGCCGCCGGCATGACATCCTCCCCCCTCCTCTGGCTGGCCGGGGCGGCGGCAACACTCGTAGTGGCCACGCTCGGCTGGCGTATTTTCCGCAAGAAGTAAAAACGCGCCTGCATGCTGGCGGCAGATTTGAACCACACCCATGCTCTAGTGTCCTGCGGTAAGCGTTCCCGAAATTGTCCTTGAACGCTTCATTTGTAGGGTGCAGAAAGGCAGGTCTTTTCCCCCTGCCCCAAGCCTTGGCTTTCGTTCGTCGCATTCGTCTACTCTTCCCCATAAATATCCCGCCATGCACACCACCACCACAAAATGTCTGTTCGCCCTCGCTGCGGTCGGTTTCGCCACCCTGCTGAGTCCGACTCTCCCAGCCGCTGCCGGTCGAGCGGGCGGTGCCCCCGCGCCGCTCACCATCGATAACCTCAAAACCGCGCTCACCCTTACGGATGCGCAGGTCGCCCAAATTACACCCTTTCTCGACTCAATCAACCAAGGCCAGCAAGCCTTGACCGCCGCGCAAACGGGCAACACCGACACC
>JBAXLL010000183.1:0-4786 GCA_037134835.1 Verrucomicrobiota bacterium | reverse complement strand
GTCATTCTCCTCATAGCCTTCTGGCAGATCCAGACCGTCCTCAGGTGAGGTTTCACGCCAGCCCGTGCGTTCGTCGGCGCCGCATTCGGGGCAGGCGTAGGCGGAACGCGGGATATCGGCGCCGCAATTGGCGCATACGTCGGGCGGAGACTGGCTCATGTATGGTTTTCACGCGGAGGACGCGGAGAGCGCGGCGAAAGCAAAAGCCGGGATAAATGCAGCCTGCTTGGTTTTGGATTCCTCTCCGTGGGCTCCGCGATCTCCGCGTTAACAGTCAGCTCAGGCATCGAGATATTTCTTCCGCGCAAACCGCAACGCCGTCACGAGAAACGCCGTGAGCGGCACGGCCAGCACCAGTCCCAGCGGCCCGCCGAGCGCCGTGCCCCAGAAAAAAATCGCCACGGTGATCGCCATCGGGTGCAGCCCCGTGCGGTCGCCCATGATTTTGGGCGTGAGCACCCACCCCTCCGTCATCTGGACGGCCCCCATCACCACCAGCACAAGGCCGGCGAGCTTCCATCCGCCGTCGGCCTGCAGGAGCGCGATGGGCAGCGCCGTCGCGAGGCCGGTGAGCGTGCCGAGATAGGGCACGACGTTGAGCAGACCGATCACCAGCCCGAGCACGAACCCAAACTTGAGCCCAACCAACGTGAAGCCCAGCGCGTAGAGCACGCCGAGAATGCCGCCGATGAGGAGCTGCCCGCGAAAAAACGCCACCACGATGCCCACGAACTCCCGAGTAAGAAACACCACATCGTCGCGCAGTGCCGGGGGCAGGAAGTCCAGCGCCTGCGGGAGCCCGCCACCCTTGCCGGCCCGCAGCAGCAACAGGAAAAACAGGTAGAACGGCACAAGCAGCACATGCGTGACAAACTTGAGCACCACCAGCAGCCCAGCGCCTGCGATCGCCAGCGAGGAGGCCGCGTTGCCGAGGAGCTTCTGCGCCTCGGCCGAGAGCGTTTTGCCTAGGTCCTGCACCGTCGGGTTGTCCATCAGGTCGTCAATGCTCTTGACCCCCTCCGGCAGGTGGCCGCGCATCCACGCCAGCGCGCGCTGCCAGAGCTCCGGCAGCGAATGGACGAGGTCGTTGACCTGCCCGATGAGCGGCGGCACGACGATGACGAGCAGGCCCGTGAGCGCGATGGCCGCCACGCCGTAGAGGATCACGACGGCCGTGGCGCGATGGAACTTCAGGCGCGTTTCGATCGCGTCCACGGCGGGCCGGAGGATGAGCGCGAGGATGCCGGCGACGGCGAGCGGCCAGAGCACGCCGGAGAAAAACGCGAGCAGCCAGCCCAGCCCGGCGACCGCACCGGCGAGCAGCGCGAGCGTGACCGCCACCGCCAGCAGCGCCGCCGCGAAGCCGACGAGCTTGCGCTGGGAGTCGGAGAGTACGCCGGGGCGGCCGGGTTGGGGGGCGGACATGGCGGAACTTGATGCCGTGCCCGCGTGCGCGATGCGAGCCGAAAGCGCGGTGGTGGCTTTCGTCACGGCGCACATCGCCAAATGATGGAGCGCGTTGACCCCACCGCGCTTCGGCTCGGTTGTGCTTAATGGCCGCGCTCAGGCCAGCGGCAGGGCCGCGCGGTCGCGGATGCCCCGGTCAAACGTCGCCAGCCGCAGCCCGTGCGCGGCGGCGATCTGGCAGAGATAGGCGTCCGTCGTGTGGGCGGCGGTGGTCGCCCACGGCGGAAACACCGGCGGCGGCAGGGGCGTGAGAAAATGGCCGATCTCACCTTTCAGGACGGCAAGCGCGGCGACCGCCGCCGGCAGGTCGTGGCCGAATTTCAGGATCGAGACGCGCACAAAGCCCAGCTCGGTGATGGCGCAGGTGGCAAGCTCGCCGGCCACGATATTTTTCTTCCAACGGTGGAAAGCCAGGTAGTGGGGCGAGCCTTGGTGCGCCCAGCCGATGAGCGCGTTCACGTCGAGCAGGTATTTCACGGGAAATCGGCCAGGGCTTCCTTGATCTCCTCCGCCGTCACCTTGGGACCGACTGGCGAGGCAATGTAGGAGGCGCCGGAGATCGGGTGTTTTTTGAACACGAGCTTGACGGGGGCGCGCTTAGCGGGCGCGGGCAGGGCGTGCTTCCGCAGGTAGGTGGAGACGGTGCCTTTGGCGGCGCGGGCGCGGGCGCGGATGGTGGCGGCCTCGGCGGCGGTGACTTTGAAGGTGAGCGTGGGCATGGCGTATTACGATATGACGCCGCGCGCCGAGTCAAGCCACCGCGAGCGACGCCGCCGCAAAGCCGACGAGCTTGCGCTGGGGGTCGGAGAGCACGCCGGGGCGGCCTGGGCCGTGTGCATGACGCGAGCCGAATGCGCGTAAGGTAACGTGGTCAACCTGACCGCGTCATCCGTGCCGGAACGGTCATGACGCCGAATGTTCTGGCCTGATACCGAAAACCGTTTGCCCCCGCCCGGTTTCTGGTAACTTGCGCGCTCCACCCATGCAGGCGGCCACGCACATCCACGTCAAAGGCGCGCGCGAGCACAACTTGAAGAATCTCGAGTTGCGGCTCCCACGGGGGCAGCTCGTGGTCGTCACCGGGCCGAGTGGCTCGGGCAAATCGTCCCTCGCCTTCGACACGATCTACGCCGAGGGCCACCGCAAATACATGGAGTCGCTCTCGACGCAGGCGAGGCAGATCCTCGACCAGCTCCCGCGGCCCGACGTGGACTTCATCCACGGCCTTTCGCCCGTCCTTGCCATCGGGCAGCGCACCGGCGGCGATTCGCCGCGCAGCACGATTGCCACCGTCACCGAGATCGCCGACTACGCCCGCCTGCTTTGGGCGCTGCACGGTGAGCAGCGCTGCCCGAAGGACGGCGGGCGCGTCGTCATGCGCGCGCTCGACGATAACGTGGCGCGCGTGTTCGCCTGGTGCCCTGGCGAGCGCCTGATGCTGCTCGCACCGTTCCTGCGCGCAAAACCCGTCGTGCTGCGCGACGAGCTGCCGCGCCTGCGCCAGCGCGGTTTCCAGCGCGTGCGCATCGGCGGCGCGATCAGGAACCTCGACGACCCGGACCTGGTGCCGGGCGGCACCAAGGAGCTGGCGGTGGACCTCGTGGTGGACCGGCTCGTCGCGACCCCCGACCAGCACAGCCGTCTGGCCGATTCGCTCGAGCTGGCGTTCCGGGAGGGTGGCGACCGTGCGGTCGTGCTGGCACAAACATCGCCCGATGCACCCTGGCGCGAACTGGCGCTCTCGCAGTCGCTGTCGTGCGAGGTGTGCGGTGACATTTTCGAAAAACTTACGCCGAAGCATTTTTCGTTCAATCACACCGAGGGCGCTTGCCCGACGTGCGGCGGGCTGGGCCGCAAGCTGCGCTTCGTGCCGGAGCTGATTGTGCCCGATCCGGCCAAGAGCGTGCGCGAGGGTGCGCTCAAGCCGTGGCGCATCGGCGGAAAAAATCTCATCATCAAGCACAACGCGCTCCTGAAGCAGCTCGCCGCCCAACTGCCCTTCGACCCCGATACCCCGTGGCAGGACTTGCCCGAGCCGACGCGCACCGCCATCCTGTTCGGGGCCGGGGAGCGCGAGTTCGCCTTCAAGCTGCGCCGGATGCGGACGGCGAAGGCCGGGCCGTTTGCGGGCGTAATTGCGGATTTGGAGGAGAGCTTTTACCACACCGACAGCGAGGGTTTTCAGGCGCGCCTGACGACGTTCATGGTGAGCGGGCCCTGCCCGGAGTGCAAAGGGGCGCGACTGAACGCCAGAAGTAGTGCGGTCAACCTGACCGCACTGAACGCAAACAAACGCGGTCAGGCTGACTGCGCTACGGCGGAGGCTGGCGTGCCGATCGGGGTAGGGCCGGTCTATGACCGGCCCTACATCACCTTCCCCGCCTTCATGGCCTTCGACGTGACCGCCGCGCATGCGGTCGCGGCCCACCTCGCCGCCGCGCTCGCGGACAACGACGCCCTGCGCGAGATCGTCACCGGCATCGAACAACGGCTGCGGTTTCTGGCGGACACCGGTCTTGGCTACCTGACGCTCGACCGTGACTACGGCACGCTCTCCGGCGGCGAGGCGCAGCGCGTGCGGCTGGCCACGCAGCTTGGCATGGGGCTGATGGGCGTCATCTATGTGCTCGACGAGCCGAGCATCGGCCTGCACCCGCACGACAACCAGCGCCTCATCCGCCAGTTGCTCGCGTTGCGCGACCGCGGCAACACCGTCCTCGTGGTCGAGCACGACGCCGAGACGATGCTCGCGGCCGACGAGATCATCGAGCTCGGCCCCGGTGCGGGCACCGAGGGCGGGCACCTGCTGTTCCAAGGCCCGCCCGCCGCGCTGGTCGCCGCGCCCGCGAAGCAGACCCGCACCGGCCCCTATCTTTCGCGCCGGCAGTTCGTTTTGAAGGAGGCGAAGACGAAAATCTCCGACGGCGCGTTCGTCACCGTGCGCGAGGCGCGCGAACACAACCTGCGCGGCATTGACGCCCGTTTTCCGGTCGGCCTGCTCACGGTCGTCACCGGTGTGAGTGGCTCGGGCAAGAGCACCCTCGTCAACGACATCCTCGCCGCCGCCGCCGCGCGCAAGCTCACCGGCGCGAAGGCCCTGCCCGGCCGGCACCGCCACCTCGAGCACCTGGATTTTTTTGAAAAACTGGTGCAGGTGGACCAAGAACCCATCGGACGCAGCCCGCGTTCGAATCCGGCGACCTACACCAAGCTGCTTGATCTGCTGCGCGACCTCTACGCGCAGGTACCGCTGGCGAAGGTGCGTGGCTACAAGGCGAGCCGGTTCTCGTTCAACGTACGCGGTGGGCGCTGCGAACGT
>JBAXLL010000182.1:0-4807 GCA_037134835.1 Verrucomicrobiota bacterium | reverse complement strand
ATTCCAAGGGTCGTCATACGACCATGCTACGCCGCGCTGCCGTTAATAGCCACAACCATCGCCGTGCGCACGCGCAGAAATCAGCGCCCATCAGCGCGGTCAATGCTCCGATCCTCCCTCCGTGATCGTCCGGGAGAGGAGTTTGACACGAAGCGCGCAAAGGACGCGGAGCGCAGAATCACAGGGCTTTTTCCGCGCCTTGGCGTCCTTCGCGATCTTTGTGTAAAAACAGTTTGGGTTCTCCCGCCGCCTCACCTCACATCACCGCCAGGTCTATGAACCCCCGCTCCACGTCCGTGCGCAGCAGCCGCACGCGGAGGCTGTCGCCGACTTTCAGCCGCGAGGTGCCACGCTCCAGTTTGCCCTCCACCGGCGGATGCGAGAGGCGCACCCAGTTGCCCTGGTCGGTCACCCCGGTCACGATCGCGTTGAACTGCTCGCCGATCCGGCTGCCGAGCAGCAACGCGGCGGCGGATTTGCTGACCGTGCGCTCCACTTTTTTGGCGGCGTCCTCCTGTTCGGTGCAATGCCGGGCCAGCGCCGCCAGTTCGTCGTTCGCGTAAGGTGACGGCCGGCCTGCGAGTGCGGCCTTGACCAGGCGCTGCGTGATCAGGTCGGGAAAACGGCGGTTGGGCGCGGTCGAGTGCGAGTAGTCGCGCACCGCCAGCCCAAAGTGTCCCGGCGCATGGCCGCCCGGCAGCTCCACGACGTATTCGCCGGCACCCATGAGCTTGATGACACTGAGCGACAGGTCGGGGAAGCGCACGGGGTCGGCGGCCTTGGCCGCGACGAGAAATTTTTCCAGCGCGACCCCGTCGGGTTCGGGCGGCAGCTTCCCGCCGCGTGTGGCGGCGAGTTCGACGATTCGATCCCAGTGCACCGGCGTGCGGACGACGCGCCGCAGCGAGGGAAATTTCCGTGCGGCGAGAAACAGGGCCACCACGCCGTTGGCCGCAATCATCAAGTCCTCAATGAGCTCCTTCGCCGGATTCTTCGTTTCGGCCGCGAGATCCTGCAGCACATCGCCGGCGAAGACCGGGCGCGCTTGGATGGTCTCGAGGTCGAGCGCGCCGCGCGTGTGCCGGAGCGTCTTTAACTGTCGGGCGACGCGCCATTGCAGCCGGATGTTTTCATCCAGCCCGGCGACCGCCGCGATGGCCGGCGGCATCGGCGCGCTGCCTTCGAGCCAGGCCGCCGTGGCATTGTAGGCGAGTTTGGCGTGGTTGCGCACGCTCGCCTCATAGATGGCGGACTTCACCGGGGTGCATTCATCGTCGAAGACCATCTCCACGACGACGGCCCGCCGCTCCGCGTCGAAGTTGAGCGACGTGAGGTCGGTCGAGAGCTTTTCCGGCAGCATCGGGAAAATCTGCGCCGCCGTATACACTGAGGTGGTGTTCTGCCGCGCGTGGTCGTCCAGCGCCGTGCGCGGGCGGACGAGCGCCGCCACGTCGGCGATGGCGACGAGCATCCGCGTGGTGCCGTCGGGCCGCGCCTCGGCGACGGAGAGCTGGTCGAGGTCGCGCGAATCATCGTTGTCAATGGAGCACCACGGCAGCGCGCGCAGGTCGCGCCCCGCGTCCCCGCCCGTGTCGGCCGCCGCGGGCGTCCCGATGCCGGCCAGCTCGGTGAGGGCGGCCAAAGACCACTCGGGTGCCAGCCCGCGCTCCACCATCACGCGACGGGCAATGCGTTGCAAAATGGCGCGGTGCTGGCTGGCGGGGGGATGGTTCATGCGCGGGGGAGTTGCAGCGGCGAGGCAGCGGGAAAATGTGCCGGCCGGCGATGCCAAAATCCTCGGGTCGCCCGGGTCGGCCGCCATGCGTGCCGCTTGTCGGCACTGGGTGGTGCTATGCCATTGCCAGTCCGATCCCCGGCTCGGCGGGAAGGTTACGCCCTGCGTTCCGGCCCCACCGTGTTTAAATCTGCTCCGGACTTCCTGCCGCCGGCCCTCCGCCGTAGCGCGGGCAACCTGCCCGCGCTCCCTCGGCGCTTCCGCCCTTCCGCGCTTCTACGTCTCCGCGCTCTTCGCGTTAAAATGCCTTCGGTTTTCTCCCGTTCCGCCTCTGTGCCCTCTGTGACGAAGGGGTTCAATGATTGCTCTCCGCTTCCTCCGCGACCTTTGCGCACTCCGCGTTGAAACAAATTACGGCAGGCCGCGATGTCCGGCCCTCGCGGCCGGTCACACAAACACATCCGGCGGGGTGCGGGCGAAAAACTCCTCCATGTAGGCCGTCGTCGCCTTGCCTTCCATGAAGACGGGGTCGCTCATGATCGCGCGGTGCAGCGGGATCGTCGTCTTGATGCCGCGGATGAGATATTCGCTCAGGGCGCGGTGCGCACGCTGGAGGGCGGTCTTCCGGTCCTTGCCGTAGCAGATCAGCTTGCCGATCATGGAGTCGTAATACGGCGGGATGGTGTAGCCGGAGTAGACGTGGCTGTCCACGCGCACCCCGTGGCCGCCGGGAGGGTAATAAAGGCCGATGGTCCCGGGCGAGGGGGCGAAGTTGCGCGCGGGATCCTCGGCGTTGATGCGGCACTCGATGGCGTGCTTCGTGAAGGTGATGTCCCCCTGGCCGAACGCGAGCTTCTCCCCGTTGGCGATGAGCAGCTGCTGCCTCACGAGGTCAATGCCGGTGACTTCCTCGGTCACGGGGTGCTCGACCTGGATGCGCGTGTTCATCTCGATGAAGTAAAAATTGCCCTTGGCATCCACGAGGAACTCGATCGTGCCGGCGTTTTCATACGCGGCGGCGGCTGCCGCCCGGATGGCGTATTTGCCCATGGTCTTGCGGAGCGAGGGCGTGAGGAAGGGGGAGGGTGATTCCTCGATGAGCTTCTGGTGGCGGCGCTGCACGGAGCAGTCGCGTTCACCGAGGTGCACGATATGGCCATGCGCGTCGGCCAGGATCTGGAACTCGATGTGGCGGGGCTTCTCGATGTATTTCTCGATGTAGACGGCACCGTTGCCGAAGGCTTTTTCGGCCTCGTTGCTGGCGACATGGAATTCCTTGGCGAAGGAAATGTCGTTGTGCGCAATCCGCATCCCGCGCCCGCCGCCACCGGCGACCGCTTTGATGATGACCGGATAGCCGGCCTTCCGGGCGGCCTTGATCGCCTCAACCTCGGAAGAGACCGGGCCATCAGAACCGGGAACGATGGGGACGCCGGCCTTGCGCACGGTCTCCTTGGCGATGGACTTGTTGCCCATCATCTCGATGGACTTGGACTTGGGCCCGATGAACTTGATGTTGCACTTCTCGCATTGTTCGGCGAAGCGGGCGTTTTCGGAGAGGAAGCCGTAGCCGGGGTGGATGGCGTCCACATCGGCGACTTCCGCGGCGGCAATGATGCGGTCGGCCTTCAGGTAGCTGTCGGCACTGCGGGGACCGCCGATGCAGATGGCTTCGTCGGCCAGCTGGACATGGAGCGACTGGACATCGGCCTCTGAATAGACGGCGAGGGTTTTGATGCCGAGCTCACGGCAGGCGCGAATGATGCGGAGGGCGATTTCACCACGGTTGGCGATGAGGACTTTTTGAATCATCAGAAGAGGGGAGGGGTGGAGGAGGGTGACCGGCAAACCGCCGGGCCGACCCGCCAACCGTGCCACCCGTCAGAAAAGACGCGGTGGAAAACGGGCGGGGCGCGACCGCGCGGATGCGGCGGGGTCAGCCTTGTTTGATTTTGAACAGTTTCTGGCCGTATTCGACGGCCTGACCGCTTTCGACGAGCGCTTCAATGATGATGCCCTTGGCCTCGGCCTGGATCTCATTCATGATTTTCATGGCCTCAATGATGCAGACGACGGTGTTCTCGACGACTTTCGCGCCCGGGTCCACAAACGGTTTGCTCTCCGGAGAGGGCGAACGGTAAAAAGTCCCGACCATGGGCGACTTGATGTAGGCGACACCCGCCTCCTCCGCCGGAACCGCCGGAGCAGTGGCCGGGGCTGACGCAGCGGCAGGTGGGAACGGAGCCGGGGTGCCGCCGACGGCCGAGGCTGCGACGACCGGCAGCACGGCCGGATCTGCGACAATCGCAAAAGGTGAGGCCAAACCGCGCCCGCTGGAGGTGACCTCGGGCAGGCCGTTGGCACCGCGCCGGATTTTGAGCTTAAAGCCTTCCTCCTCGACTGCAAATTCGGTCAGCTCGGAACGGCGCATCAGGTCGATGATTTGTTTGATTTGTTTTAGGTCCAAAGGGTGCGTAGGTTGAACTGCAAGATGGGGGGTTAGAGCCGATTCAGGGTCAAGCGTTCAAAAAGAAACTTACAAAAAGTGAAAATATTGGGTTTTTCATTAAAAAATGAGGTAATTAGCAAAAAAATCGGGTTTTTTTTGTAAAATTCCCGTATTTTTGGGTCATTTTTAAATGGATGAAGCTTGTCTTTTTTTGAAAAAACACCATCCTTTGCCTATCAAAGGGAGGTCGGTGAGCCTATCTCCCAACTTGGCTTTTTCGGGAGTAAAAGGAGAGGCCAGTCCCCACATGGCCAGCAGCAAAACCGGTGGCGCAAACCGGATGCCTAGGGGCAAAAAAGTCGCCAAATGAAAGAGGATCAGGCCGACCGTCCAGATGCGAAGCAAACGTGGCCTGAAAATGGCCCAAAACGCGAAAAATTGCAGGTAAATCGTCCCCAGCATCAGTGGCCAGCTCGCCCAGACATGATCCACCAGCCAAAGGCCCACGGGATTTTGCGATCCTGTTTCCAACAGTCGGTCTGCTATGTGCAAGGCCATCGCCTGGGGGTGAAAGGCGGTCACCTGGCCTTGGGATGCCTGCCAGAGCGCACCCAGCACCTTCC
>JBAXLL010000181.1:0-4824 GCA_037134835.1 Verrucomicrobiota bacterium | reverse complement strand
CGAAATCGTCAACGTTGTCATCTCCACGCAGCACACGGCGGACGTGGCGCATGCCACCATCGAGAAGTTCATCATCGGGCAGGTCGTCAAAAAAGTCCTGCCGGCGCGCCTGCTCACCAAGCGGACCGAGTTCCTCATCAACCCGACCGGCCGCTTCGTTATTGGCGGGCCACAGGGCGACTCCGGCCTCACCGGCCGCAAAATCATTGTGGACACCTATGGCGGTTGGGGCCGTCACGGCGGCGGGGCCTTTTCGGGCAAGGATCCGTCGAAGGTGGACCGTTCCGCCGCGTACATGGGCCGCTGGGTCGCGAAGAACATCGTCGCGGCCGGTCTCGCCGCCCAATGCGAGATCCAGTTCGCCTACGCCATCGGCCACCCTGACCCGGTCAGCGTATTAGTGGACACGAAGGGCACCGGCACCGTGGCCGACGCGAAAATCACCCGCGCCGTCACGCGTGTCTTCGGCTTCAAGCCCGCCGAGATCGTCGCTCAGCTCAACCTGCTCCGTCCGATTTACCGCTCGACGACCAACTACGGACATTTCGGCAAAGCCGGCCTCCCCTGGGAAGCCACAAACAAAGCCGCCGCCCTCCGCGCCGCCGTGGGCTGAGTCCGTTGTTCGTAATCTAAAATCAAATCTCAGTCGTCCTTGCCGACGCACGCTGCGTGTGGCTGGCTCGAACGTTCCGACAATCCAAAATCTAAATTCCAAACTCAAATTTATGCCCCCCGCCGCCAAACCCGCCTTCGCTCCTGCCCAGGATTTCCTCGTCAAGGACCTCTCGCTCGCCGACTGGGGCCGCAAGGAATTCTCCGTCGCCGAGCACGAGATGCCCGGCCTCATGTCCGTCCGCAAAAAGTTCGGCCCGGCGAAGCCGCTCAAGGGCGTTCGTGTCACCGGTTCGCTGCACATGACGATCCAGACCGCCGTCCTCATCGAGACCCTCAAGGCGCTCGGCGCCGACGTCCGCTGGTGCTCGTGCAACATCTTCTCCACCCAGGATCACGCGGCCGCCGCCATCGCGCAGACCGGTACTCCCGTTTTCGCCTGGAAAGGCGAGACGCTCGAAGAATACTGGGACCTGACGCTCCGCGCCATTTCGTTTCCCGGTGGCAAAGGCCCGCAGCTTGTGGTGGACGACGGCGGTGACGTCACGCTCCTCATCCACAAAGGCTGCGAGCTCGAGGAAGGCAGCGACTGGGTTCACACCAAGTCCTCCTCGCACGAGGAGCAGGTCATCAAGAACACCCTCAAGCGCGTCCACAAAGAGGATCCGCTCCGTTGGACGACCATCGCGAAGGAATGGCGGGGCGTCTCCGAGGAGACGACCACGGGCGTCCACCGCCTCTACCAAATGCTCCAACAAGGGAAGCTCCGCGTCCCCGCCATCAACGTCAATGACTCGGTCACGAAATCCAAGTTCGACAACCTCTACGGCTGCCGCGAGTCGCTTGCCGACGGTCTCAAGCGCGCCACCGACGTGATGATCGCGGGCAAGGTCGCCTGCGTCTGCGGCTACGGCGACGTGGGCAAGGGCTCCGCGCATTCGCTCAAGGGCTTCGGCGCGCGTGTCGTCGTCACTGAGATTGACCCCATCAACGCGTTGCAGGCTGCGATGGAAGGCTTTGAGGTCAACACCATCGAGAGCACGCTCGGCACGGCCGACATCTACGTCACCACGACCGGCAATAAGGACATCATCACGCTCGAGCACATGCGCACGATGAAGGACCAGGCCATCGTCTGCAACATCGGCCATTTCGACAACGAGATCCAGGTGGACCGTCTCAACACCTCCGATGCCAAGCGCATCAACATCAAGCCGCAATACGACCTCTACACCTTCCCCGGCGGCCCGAGCATCTACATGCTGGCTGAAGGCCGCCTCGTGAACCTCGGCTGCGCGACCGGCCACCCCTCGTTCGTGATGTCCAACAGCTTCACCAATCAGTGCCTCGCCGCGATGGACCTCTGGCGCAACAAGGACAGTTACGGCATTGGCGTCTATCGCCTGCCCAAGCACCTCGACGAGGAGGTCGCGCGGCTGCATTTGGAAAAAATCGGGGCCAAGCTCACCGTGCTCACGAAAGATCAGGCCGCCTATCTCGGCGTGCCTGTCGAGGGCCCCTACAAGCCCGAGCACTACCGGTATTGAACCATGGGAGCGCGGGCCGCTGGCCCGCCAAAACCGGATCGGTCCCTTGCCCGTGGGAGCGCCGGCGTCCCGCCTGCCGGAACCGGATATGGCACAGTCTTCAGCCCGTAGGGGCGCAGACTTGCTGCGTCCATCCGTTATGGGCGAGGTGCCCTCAACCATCCCTGCTCCGTATTCCACTATATCCATTCCCCCCGCCTCCCTTTTTGACCGGCTCACGCCGCCAGGTTGGTTTTTATTCCGGTTTGTTCGGGATTTTGGGCGGGTATGCCGCGGGGCGGGGCCACCGTCGGCTTGAACCGGCCAAAACCGGTCAGGATGGTTTCCAGCACCGGGCGCATGCGCGCGGCACGCTTGGCGCGGATGACCCAGTCCCAGAGCGGCTCAAATTTTTTCCAGCCCGCTGCATAGGCGAAGTGCCGCAGACCCGGCACGAGAGAGCGCTTGGTCGCCGCCCCGCGCGCAATCGCGCCCCAACGATAAAACTGTTCGTAGGCCCGCCAGTAACCCACTTCCAGCTCAGTGGGGGTGAGCTTCGCCGGGCGGAACACCACTTGGCGCGTATCGTAGCGGTCCCAGTCCGAGTGCAGCAGCCGGTTTTGCGCCGCCATGCGCTGATACAGCGCGGTGCCGGGGTAGGGTGTGAGGATGTGAAAGGTCGCCGTCTCAATGCCTTGCGTGACCGCCCACTCCACAGTGCGGTCAAACACATCGGGGCCGTCGCCATCCATGCCGAAGACGAAGCTGCCGTTGATCATCACTCCCAGTCCGTGCAGCCGTCGGATGGCGGCGGCATAGTCGCGGCCGAGGTTCTGCGATTTCCCCTGCTCCCGCAGGTTGTCCTGATTCAGGGTTTCGAAGCCGACAAACAGACTGCGCAGCCCGGACTCCACCGCCTTTTCCAGCAGGTCCGGCGCCAGCACCGATTGCACCGTCCCCGCCGCCTGCCACAGCCGCCCCATGCCTTTCATGCCGTCGAACAGAGCCGTCGCAAACCTCCGGTTGCCGAACAGGTGGTCGTCGAGAAAATACAGGTGCCGTCCCGGCAGGCGTTCGATCTCGGCCAGCGCGGCATCCACCGTCTGGGTGTAAAAGGAGGCGCCGCCCTCGAAGAACGCCTCCTTGTAGCAAAAATCGCAGGTGTGCGGACAGCCGCGCGAGACCACAATGGAGTTGGGGACGAGATAGAGGGCGCGCTTGATCAGGTCGCGGCGGATGGGCGGCAGGCCGGCCAGTGAGCGCGTGCGCGACGCATAGCGCGCCGCCGGGCGGCCGGCTCGGTAATCACGGAGGAATGCCGGCCAAATGTCTTCGCCTGGCCCCAGGAAAATCGTGTCGGCATGCTGTGCCGCCTCGTCGGGGAGCGAGGTGACATGCAGCCCGCCGAGCGCGATGTGCGCCCCCTTGCTCCGGTAATGTTTCGCCAGTTCGTAGGCGCGGCGGGCCGAGGTGATGTACACTTGGATCACGACCAGTTCGGGCTCATCGTCCAGTGCGAGCGTCTCCACATGTTCGTCTTGCAGGACGATTTCGTCGTCGGGGCCGAGATAGGCTGCCAAGGTGGCGAGGCCGAGCGGTGGGAAAAGCGAATATTTGACGGGGCGAAAGAAGGGGCTCTTCGCTTCCGTCAGCGCCGGGAGGATCATTTTTACTTTCATCACGAGCAGTCTGACAATCCCGTGTGAAGCCCGTGTGAAGCAACCATGAATTCGCCGTGAAATCAGCGCCGGTCGGTTGGACAATAACGCATCCCTGTAGGGCGTCTGTCTTGCAGGCGCCGATTTGGAGGCACCCCGGCAGGGTACGGATTCTTACACGGCGAGCCGGAGGTTTCGCCGGCTGCAACCAGCACCGCCTGACGCCGCTTGAAACCGCAGAGAGCGCCACGGTGTAGGGGCGCAGTCTTGCTGCGCCCTGTTTGACGTACTTGCCGCCTGCCGGGCATGTCGTCCTCGTCTTCGTTTCATCCGCACCCCAGCGGAGCGACCATTAATGGCCTGCGGGCGCATATCGAGGCCGGCGGCGGAACAGTCGACGCGGTGATGAAGTTCCTCCCGCAATCGTGATTGCACGCCGCCACCCAGGGCGCTTGGGTTCCTGCTCTGCCTCCAGCCCCCATGCGCCACCTCTGTCCTTGCCTTCCTGTGTCGTCTGCGACTGGCACAATCGCGACGGGTCGTCGCGGCTCCAGTTGTCACCCTTGCCCTTGCTGCATCGTGTCCCGGAGAGTGGCCAGACCGGCCCTCCGGCACGGTACTTTTTCTCCGGCATGAACACCGGCCCTGCATCATCTGCCGCCGGGAGCGCTGTCCGGCCAATAGTACGCTGGCGCATCGCTCTGCTCGTGAGCGCAGCGATTGTCCTCAGCTATCTCGACCGACAGACGTTGCCGTGGACATTGAGTGAAATCCAGCAGAGCTATCCGTTTTCCGATCAGGTCAAGGCTCTCTTCGACTCAGCGTTTTTGATTTCCTATGGATTAATGTACTTGGGAGGAGGCCGGCTGCTCGACCAGCTGGGCACACGTCGTGGATTTTTAATCGTGATGATTTTCTGGTCATTGGCTTCAGCCAGTCAGGGACTCGCGGACAACTATGGACTGGGGCCCGTAGGTGGCATGACGTTCGCACTGGCTATGCTGGTGGCGAGCCGATTCCTGCTAGGC
>JBAXLL010000180.1:0-4830 GCA_037134835.1 Verrucomicrobiota bacterium | reverse complement strand
GCTCAAAGCGCGCGATGATGGCGAGTGCGACGAGGAGGTCGTCGGAGGAGCGTTTTTCCGGGTCGGCGAGGTCGAAGAAGAAGTGGCGGGGCGATGGCACGGAAACAGGAACGCGTGGGAGGACATGGTCCACGAGGTCGGAAAAAATCGCCGTCATGTTGGGAATCATCGTCCAGTTGACGAGCGCGACGAGGTCGGCGGCGGCGAGGGCGTCGCGGTAAGCGTCGGGGCCGCCGAGCGCAGCAGTGAGCGCGGCGGGCGTGATGTCGTCGAGGGAGCGCATCATGCCGAGCATGATTTTGCCGTCGGGGCATTCGACGGCGATGGTGTGCGCGGCCTTGGCGAACGAGACAACGCGTGCGCGTCCGGCGAGGTCGGCGAAAACGGGATGTACCGTCGGGTGGCCGAGAGCGCCGACGTAGGTGATGGGCGTGCCTTGGGCGAGCAGGGCGTTGGCGAGGATGGGGCCGTTGCCGCCAAGTTTGTCGCGGCGCGGGTAAAGCTCGATGTTGGTGCCGTGACCGGCGGCGTTGACGATGCGTTGGCCGAATTCCGCGAGATTGGCGAAGGAAGTGAAATTTTCGCCCGGTCCGGCGCGCTGCGCGACCGGTGCGACGATGGTGTCCACAAAGCCATCGAAACCGACGAGCGCTCGGCGCGGCGCGACCGCGCGAGCAAGGGCGGCGCGGAGCTCAGAGCGGGCGCGTGGGCGGAACATGGAGGGATGGCGGGCGGTGGCGGGCGGCGAGGCGAGGAGAAAATCGCGCGTAGGGTATGGCAATTAGATTTGCGCGGTCGTCTGACGGCAACGACGAATGCTGCAGGCAGCGCACGCGTCCCGCATACCTTTGCGGCGATGAAATTAGGCGCGACCATTTCCCAAGCTTGAGATCGCAGATGGGGACAGCGGGCACTCCATGGAAACGCTGTTTGCGGGGTATATGCGCGGGGCGGACGTCGTCTCAATTGAAGATGCGTTCTTGGTGCGACCATACCAGATCGCGAACCTGCTGCGTTTTTGTGAATTGCTCGTGCGGCTCGGCACGATTCGGACGATCAAGCTGCTGACCAAGGAAATCACGGATGATTCCCGTGGAGGCCTGGAAACCATCAGGCTGAGCCTGAAGGGCCATAATGTCGATTTCTCCTATGCGGCCTCGGCCAAACTTCACGACCGGCGGATCAGCACGGACACAGGCTGGGAGATCAATCTGGGACGAGGCTTGGATTTCTATAAGGCCCCAAATGATTGGCTGGCTGTGGGAGCCACCGACTTCGCGTTGCGGCCTTGTTTCCAAACCACCATCATTTTCCATCGCCTCGGCCAACAAGCTCAGGCGATGAAAAACTCGGCTTGAGCGAAAAGCCTACCTAATCGGTGAGCCATGTGCGTCCGCTACACGTTCCACCGGCCGGCCCCGGCTCCACGCAGCTTGACCGAACAAGCAGACGGAAGCTCACTCTCAATTGAACCGGGTGCGACCAAGACCTCGAGGACGAGTCAGACGATCATCACCCCGTGCTGCTGGTCACAGGGGGCGACATCGCGCGCATCCTGATCCAGAACGAAATCACCGATCCGTCGCCGAATGGGAAGCTGGCCGCTTGGATCGAGTCGGTGAAACTGAGCGCTACCGAGAAGACCCGAAAAGGCTACCGGTTCACGCTGCTGACCGGCTGTTTCCGGACCTTTGATCGGCGTTTTGACCTGCGCTGCACGGACCTGAGCTGGGTGGCGATCCGCTTCGCCAGATTCTCCGCCATCTTGGGCGGAAACGCCTCGCCGATCATCGAGGCCACCTTCGTTGGCGGGGTTTCGGGCAGGAACTTGTAGCTGGGGGGAAAGCTCTGAAGGATGGATGACTCCAGCAGTGTCAGCGCGCGGTTCTGCCGCGGATGGAGGAAACGGCCTTTTGACGGATTGTTGCTGAACCTGGTGATCGTCGGCGACACCTCCTCCCAGGCCATTCGGCCATAGACATCGTGGAAGCCGATCATTTCATCCCGGTGGCACCGCCACCCGCGCGCCGGATGCCAGGGCGCTGGATAGCGACCAAAGCAAAACCAATAAAAGCGATCGCATTTTCATGGGAGATGTCGGCGGGCCGCCCAACCTTCGGTCGGCAACCTACGGCAACAATTTGGAGATTAGGCGTTCAACTAACACTTGTGCGGCGTTTTGCAACGCGGTCTTGCCCGCAATCGCCTGCGCGGTGTCCACCGCCACTGCGGTCTCGCGATCTACCGCCAGGATTTTCCCGTCCGGCTGATGCGTCGCCTGAACTTCCACCCGGCCCCGGGCGGACACCAGTTGCCCGTTCCGCGCGCCGGCCTGGCTTATCCCTTCCCCCGTGATGATGATGTCCGCCACTTGGCCCGACTTATTGGGGTCAATGATTTCAAATCCCAGCTCGGAAAGCATTTTCTCAACCTCCGTTTCTGCGGCCGGATCCAGCGTCCCGGGGTGCGTCACATCCCGCTCGCCAATCTTCACCTGGACGGAAGGCAGCTTTTTTCCTTTCGTCAGTTTGCTCAATCGCGCCAGCCGGGCCTCGGGCGCCTCAACCACCTTCGTGAATACCGCTGCCTGCTTGCCCAGCGTGGCGGCCACCGTGTCGGCCAGTTCAGCCGCCGGCTTGGTCAGTGTGTCCAGGCTGGCGGATTCGACGGTGGCCCCAAAGACCCGCGAGGTTTCCGTGCTCATGATTTTGGCCACCAGCACATAGGTGCTGCCTGTGCGAATCAGCCGTCCGGTGATGAGCACCCGGGCGCCGAGCACATTACCCGCCTTCACCACCGTGCCGGGATCGGTAATCCCAGAAAGCGACAGGACGTGCTCGCTGAGCAGCTTGTCCACTTCGGTGCGCTCAACCATCCACAGTTCGGTTTTGGCCGAAAGCTGGGCCCACAGGAGGGTCGAGGCTTCCTCAGCCTTGGACTTGAGTTTGTCGTCCGACGACTCAAACGGCAGCACGGCCACGGTCAGCGGCGGTGCAGCCGTCGCAGCTAAAGCGGGACGGGGAGCCAGCAACAAAGCGCCGCACAACAGCGTGAACACGAGGAAGGGTTTAGTTTTCATGAGGAGGATTTAGGAGGATGGCTTGTTGAATGAGTTCTAACAAGAGGCGCTGGAAAAACGGGCTTTGGCCCCAGTCTGCGGGCGGTACAAAATTGGTGGTGCTGGCCAAGCCGTGTGCGGTCACTTTCTGATAAACGCCCGGTCGTTTCTGGTCGTCCGGATAAAACCAAAGCAGGCTGGCCCCGGCGGAAAGTTGCGGTGCCACCAGCGGGTCCGGCTGATGATCGCTTTGGCCCACGGCGACCACGCCCGGTTCAACCACCAACGGCAGGGCGCGGTGCAAATCCTTGTAATCCACTTTCCAGGAATCGAGCAGTTGCCGCAACCCGTCGGCGTCGCCAAAGACGGTCAATTGACCGTGCGGCGCTCGGTCGTCCTTGGCTTCGGCGAAATAGCTGACGATGTCACGCTTGTGTGTGTTAAACGCCGCCGGGACGTCGCGTTCCACTTCGGTCCCGCTGATCCCAATCGCCCGCTCATAGGTGACCGCGAGCAGGTAAGGCCGGTCAACCTGACCGGGTTGGTACGGGCCAAGCCGCGGGCAGGTTGCCCGCGCTACGACCGAGAGGTCGGACATAGCCAGGTCGCGCCGGGTGAGGAACGGCCAGTACCGCACCTGCAGATCCAGAGCTCCATGGCAGAACTGGCCGTCGTAGGGTTGAGCAATGCTCACAACGGTATGGATAGACTGTGGGATGAGCCTCAGATGTTTTGTGGTCGAGCATTGGCTTTACGGTCAAGCAATACAGTTCTCTTGTCCCTTCTCGACTCGGGACTACACCCTCCTTGTACTTTATTCGGATTTCGCCCGATCGTGGAATCTCCTCATCTCCCTCCTCGAAAATGAACCCCAAAATCAGTCTGGTGGCAATACTCGCGCTGGCACTCACCCTGCCGGTTGCTGTGCTGCTGACGGCCAAGGCTGCCGGCGGGGTGGGGCGCGGCAATTCTCCGTCTACGCCACAGGGTCCCTGCGATCTCTACGCCGCCGGCGGCACGCCGTGTGTGGCCGCCCACAGCACGACGCGCGCGTTGTCCACCGCTTACACCGGCCCGCTCTACCAGGTGCAGCGCCAGTCGGACGGCAAAACCCTCGATATCGGCCTCGCCGCGCCCACCGCCACCGACATGGGTGGCCACGCCGACGCGGCCGCGCAGGACGCATTTTGCGCCAGCACCCTCTGCGTCATCACCCGCATCTACGACCAGTCCGGCAAAGGCAACCACCTCCTCCAAGCCACGCCAGGGACCTTCCTCGGCCCGGCCAAGGGGGGGTTCGACACGCAACCCATCGCCGACATGGCCCCCATCAGCATCGGCGGCCGCAAGGCCTACGGCGTGTTCATCATGCCGGGCATGGGCTTGCGCGCCAACAATGCCACCGGTCTTGCCATCAACGACGAGCCCGAGGGCATCTACTACGTCATTGACGGCACGCATTACGACAGCGGCTGCTGCTTCGACTACGGCAACGCCTCGACCAACGGCCGCGCGGTCGGCACCGGCACCATGGAGACGACCTACTTCGGCACCGCCACCGCTTGGGGCAGCGGCAGCGGCCCCGGCCCGTGGATCATGGCCGATATGGAGGCAGGCCTGTTTTCCGGCTACAACGCGAAGCAAAATCCCGGCAGCCCGACCATTGACCAGTGGCGGTTCGTCGCGGCGTTTGTTGGCGGCGGCGGCGGCAACCAGTGGGACCTGCGCGGCGGCAATGCGCAGGAAGGCGGTCTGACCACTTTCTATAGCGG
>JBAXLL010000179.1:0-4846 GCA_037134835.1 Verrucomicrobiota bacterium | reverse complement strand
CGCAAGCGCGATGCCGCGGTACGTGGCAAACTCCTCTTTCCGCGCGCGGAGGTAAAGCTAGCCAACGGCGATGGCGGCGACGGCAAGCCAGCGCCACATCGCAAGCCGGTGCAGGCGCGTGGAACGCAGGGAGGAGGCGACGGTTTGCAGGTGCGAGCCAAGCTGCCCCAAACGGGTGGCCCGAAGGCGCGCGGCGGCGGCGCGCTGCTGGGCCTCGGACGGAGGATCCATGGGCAAGGGGTCGGGGGCGGCGAAGGGAGTGCTCATGGTAGTGGGCGGGGAGGCGCCGGCAGTTTAAGACGTCGAAAAAGGGCGCAGGTTTTAAATTTGTGCGGGGGTGCCGGACTCCCGGCGGGCAAGGAAATAAGAGAAGAGACTTTCGATGGCAAGCAAACCCGCGGCTGCCACCAGCAGCCAACGCCATAGCTTTTGCCGGCCTTCGAGCACTGCGGAAGTTTGCGACCCGGTGGGCGGTTTGGGTGCCGGGCCGGCACCGGTCGCAGCGATCGCGCCGGCGCTACCCTGCAGCGGGATGCCGAGCCTTTCAAAATCGTCGGTGGAGATCGACATGACATTGCTCTCGGCGGCAGGGACTTGTAACGCAACGAGACGGGCTCCACCACCCTCCTCCAGCAGGTCATAGACGCCGGGCTGCGCAGGTGCCGTATTCACATAGATCGCAGCCGCCTCCAGCGCGTTGCGCCATTGCGCTGCGCGGGTTACGAGCCGGCCCGTATCCCCGACTTCGGCGACGGACGGGCGGACCGCCCCCCCGACCGAGCGCTCAAAGAGCGACTGGAGCCACGGGACGAACTTGGTGGAGGTGACCCACTGGCTGGCGGCGGTGGACCAATCTCCACCCCACACCACCAAACGGCCCTGGCCAACGGCGAACTCGATCACGGCGGGCGAATTGTCGTCGAAACGCGCAACGACCACGGCCTTGCTTGAGGCCGGGAGCAAAACCGATTGCGGCATCCAGAAATGGATGGCGGCGAAATTGCTGTAATGCGGGTCGGCAAACGGCGCGAAGAGCGGATGTTGAAAATCAATCTTGCCGAACAGCGCGTGCGGCTGGGCCCCGGCTCCGGCCAGCTTGGGTATGAGCACACTCCAGCCGGTTTCGCCTGCCAGCGTGGCGGCGGTCTCGATCATCGCCGGGTCGTTCAAGAGCAGGAGAGCGAAGCCACCGCCGACAAGTCGGTCGCGGAGGGTTTTTATCTGATCGGCGGCAAGCGGCGCGGCAACCACGGCAATTTCCTTGGTCGCGACCGGAGCCGGAGTGGGTACCGGATCGGCCATGGCCCGAAATTTAACGACCGGATCTTTCCAGCCCGCGGTGGCGCGTTCGAGATAAAAACGCGGGTGCCTGAGATCATCCGAACCGTGGGCTCCGTAATAGTTGAGCGTAACTTCGCGCGGCGTGGGGGGCACCAGCCAGAGCGTGTTGTCGTAAGCCTCCATGTCGCCCGTCAGCTCGAGCTTGAGCGGTCCGTCGGGTGTATCGGCGGGGATGGGAACCAGTGCGACCTGCGACTGGCCCGGCGGCACGGTGAGGGTCTGCTCTCCTCCGAGGAGACGGTCGGAGCGTGCATCGCGCAATTGCAAGATGAGAGAAGGCGAGATCTCACCGGCGCTCTGGACCACGCGCACGCGGGCAACGGCCTTGGGCGCGGCGACATTGCGGGGGGGAGCTCCGGCGGGTGCGGCTTCCGGCCCGACGGCCCAGCCGAGCCATTGCAGGCCGGCGTTGGCGACGTGGTCGGGTTTGAGAGTTTCTAGTGTGACCTCGCAATTTTTCGGCCACGGCAGCCCGGCGAGACCCGCGATGCGAGCGCCGGCGGCGAAGTCGGAAACGACGATGAGACGTTTACGCGCCGTGCTGTCGGTCGCCTCGGCCATCTGCTCCCATTGGGTGACCGCTGTTTCGATGGCGCTGTCGAGGTGGGTCGGCCCCCAGCCAGGCGCGCGGGCGGCGAGCGCGGCGCGCACCAGATCCGCTCGATCGGAGGTCGGCGTCTTCAGCCAGGTCTCGCGGCTCACGACCTCAGTGATGCCGCCCGAGGCGACGAAAAGGACGAATTGGTCACCGTCCTTCAATGAAGCGACCAGGTCGGTGATTTTTTGCCGTGCGGCGGGCCAGAGCCCGGCGCGCTGCATCGAGGCGCTGTCATCCAGCAGGACGACCACACTCTGCGGCGTGCCGGTGCCGGGCAGGAGGGGAATTTCCGTCCGCAGGAACGGCCGCGCAAATCCCGCCGCGAGCACGGCGACGATCAGGCAGCGCAAGGCCAGCAGCAGCGGGTGCTGGATGCGGCTGCGCTTGCTGAGGCGCGGCGGCGACTCCTGGAGGAACCGCATCGCGCTGAACTGCTGGCGCTCACGCGTGACCCGCCGGATGAGGTGCGCGATGATCGGCCCCGCAATGAGGGCGACGCCGGCGAGAAACCAGGGGGAGAGAAAATTCATGGGGTTGGCCGCAAAAAGGCGCGAGGAGACGCAAAAAAATCCGGGTGGAGCTGCGACGACGGACTGACGTAGCGCGGGCAACCTGCCCGCGTCTTCCGGGCCAGCACGGTCAGGTTGACCGTGCTACGTCCCGGCAGCCATGTGTGTGCCGTGCTCACCGCTGGATCCTCCGTTGTCCGAAACGCCGCGCCGCGCCGCGCGGCTGGATGAGCTCCAGCAGCGCGAAGTCGAGCGGCTGGTCGGTCGTGATGACTTGGTGCGCCACGCCGCGCCGGTCGAACGCGGCGGCGACCTCGGCTTGGTGTGCGTTGAATTTTTCGAGGTAGCCGGCGCGCGCCTGCTGCGGGTCCACGTAGAGCCGGCGGCCGGTTTCCATGTCTTCCCAGTTGGCGGCGGAGCCGAACTCCAGCGTCCGCTCCGCCGGGTCGAGCACCTGCACGACGCGCACGTCGTGGCGCGCGGCGGTCAGGTGACCGAGCGCGGCCTCCCACTCGGCGACGGGAGAGAGAAAGTCCGAGAGGATGAAGATGAGGCTGCGCTTGCGCGAGAGCAGCGCGGCCTGCTCCAGCGCGTGGCCGAGACGCGTGTCGCGGCCCGACGGTTCGCGCTCCAGCGCGGCGATGAGGCGGTGGAAATGACCCGGCCGCCAGCGCGGCGCGATGTAGTCCACCATCTCGTCGGCGAATAGGCCGAGGCCCACGACATCGCGCTGCTGGTGGAGGAAGAGCGCGAACGTGGCCGCGAGGGTGCGCGCGTAGTCGGCCTTGGTCCAGCCCCGCGAGCCAAAGAGCATGGAGCGGCTGGTGTCCACGAGGAACAGGCAGCGGAGGTTGGTTTCCTCCTCGTATTTCTTGATGAACTCGCGGTCGGTGCGGGCGGCGACTTTCCAGTCGAGGTGACGCAGGTCGTCGCCGGGGGAGTATTGGCGGTATTCGGTGAACTCGACGGAGAACCCCGCGTAGGGCGACCGATGCAGCCCCGTCCACAGCCCCTCCACGACGACACGCGCGCGCAGCTCCAAGTCGCGGATGGCGAGGAGCGCCTGCGGGTCAATGCCGCGGGTCGGGGGTGTGGCGGTGGTGGCGGGCATTTCGGTTTAGGGTTTTGGTGGGACGGCGGAGCCGGCGGCGGCGAGACGTGCGCGGTAGGAGCCGTCGGGTTGCTCGTCGAGGACGACGCCGGCGTTGAGCAACGCACTGCACGCCGCCACAAACATCTCCCGCGCTGTCAGCGGCCGCTCGCCAGCATCCAGCATGACGGGGGCAAGGCCGGCCAGCGCGGCGGGATCGGAACGGATTTCCTTGCCCGACCAGACGCGCATGCGGCGCAGCAGGGCTTCGGCGGGCACAGCTTGGGCGCACCAGATGATCCGCACGGTTTTCATTTCGGGTAGCGGGATGCCGCCTTTAGGGCTCACATGGGCGAAATGCAGCACGTGATCGGGCAGTTCTTCGAATGTGATGTGCTCCAATTGCTCCAAGGCGGCACGCCAGTCCACCAACGGCTCGCCTTTGGACACATGCTCCAGATTAACGGTGAAGGTTGGCCCATTCGCCAAAACATCCGGTTCGATGAGAACCTCGTTGGCACCAAACATGCGCGCTAGTTGGGTGTAACCCAGTCCCGCAGGAACATCATGGAACGTCAAATAGATGACCAAGACATCCTCTCCCGCGACTGTCGGTTGGGCTGAAACTGGCGCAACGACAAACACCAGCAACGGCGCTGCGAGGAGCAGCGCGAGGAGGCGGGCGGTGGCGGGTTTTGGTTTCATCACTTTGATGACGGTCGGTCGGAAAAATCCTTGGGGATTTTCCCCGTGGAAATATTCCGCCGCGCTCACGTCTCCTTTGGCACGGCGGCGACGAGCTTCTCGATGACCTGCTCGACCGAAACGCCGTCGGCCTCGGCGCGGTAGTTGAGGAGGATGCGGTGGCGCAGCACGGGGGCGGCAAGCGCGCGGACGTCGTCGCCGGTGACATGCGCACGGCCCTGCCAGAGCGCGCGGGCCTTGCTCCCGAGGATAAGCGCCTGCGCGGCGCGCGTGCCCGCGCCCCAGTTGACCCAGTTGTTCACGAAGTCGGGCGCGCCGGCGCGCTTGGGGCGCGTGGCGGCGGCGAGTCGCACGGCATAGCGCACGACAGCCTCGGCAACGGGGACGCGGCGGACCAGTTCCTGAAACGCGAGCACATCCTCGGCGGAGAAAATCGGCGCGAGCGCGACGGGGGCGCGCGAGGTGGTCTGCTGGACGACGGCGACCTCGTCGGCCTCGGGCAGGTAGTCAATAAGGACGTTGAAGAGGAAGCGGTCGAGCTGCGCCTCGGGGAGCGAATAGGTGCCCTCCATCTCGATCGGGTTCTGCGTGGCAAGCACGAAG
>JBAXLL010000178.1:0-4855 GCA_037134835.1 Verrucomicrobiota bacterium | reverse complement strand
CGCCAGCACCGCCAGCGACACCAGCCCGCCCCACAGCAGCAGCGCGAACAGCAGCGCCCCCACGAGCTCCCGCCGCTCGCGCCAGAGCCACAGCGGCATCGCGAGGAAAAGCGGTAGCGCCAGCACCTTGGTCCAAAACGCCAGCACTGCGCCGAGCGCCGCCAGGTGCAGCCAGCGCCGGCCGCCGTCCCGCGCCGCCCGGTGTAGCGCCACACAGCCCGCCAAGCCGAGCGCGACGCACACGGCGTCCACATGGACGAAGTAATATCCGGCCCAGAGGGAGTGGTCGCCCGCCAGCAGCACAGCGGCCGCGAGCGTCGCGGCCACTAGCCCGCGCCCACGCGCGACTCCGGCGGCGGCCAGGACCAACGCGGGCGGTGCGAGCAACGTCACCAAATTGATCACCCCCGCCAGCAAAAGGGCGAACGTCGGATTGTCCGTGAGCGTGACCGGCAGATACCACAGCGGAAAAACCGGCCCATAGATCCAGCCGAGCTGGGCGCCCGAGTCGCGCAGCGCATAGATCGGCAGCCCCCGGGCCAGCGCAAAACTCGGCGCCAGCCGTGCAGGATTCCATGGCACGCCCGGCACGGTGCAAAGTGCATTCCAGACCAGCACCAGCCAGCCCGCCGCGGCGAGCGCCAGGCCAACGCGAAATAGCCGGGCGCGCGGCACGGAAGACGGAGGCGGGTCGGCGGCGGGCGACATGGGAGCAAACCGGTTTTATGGCCCCGCCGCGACGACGGTGGACGCGGATACCGCCGCGTCGTCCGGGGCATGCCACCGCCGCCATGCCCAGCCAGCCACCCCGAGCGCCAGCGCAAGGTTGATCGCGGCCACGAGCGTCTGTTCGATGGCAAAAACCGCCGCCAGCCAGATGTCCGCCCCCGGCAGGCCGCCGCCGATCGCGCCGGCCCACCATGCCTTGAGCGGCCATAGCCAAAACGCGAGCACACAGGCTGCGAGCTGTGTTCGCGCCAGTGCGGCCCGCGGCGCGTCGGTGCCCTCGGCTTGCGCGAGCCAGAGACCGGCGGGCAGGAGCAGCAGGACGGCGCGATAGGGGTAGTTGGTGTTGGCCGCCCAGCAGAACAGCCACGCCAGCGCCCCGCACACAAACCAAGCCGTCGCCGCACCGGTGCAGGGCACGGCCGCGAGCAACTTGCCCCGCCGCGCCACGATCCAGACTGCCGCCAACGCCAGCACCGGCAATCCGCCGAAGAGCATCGGCCCGCGCAGGTGCGGCAGCTTCGACCACGCAAGCGGGAGCACGCGCCAGCCATAGGCAAAGATCGTCTCCGGCCGCGGAGCTCCGGCCAGCGCGCTCGTGTAGTCCGTGCGCCATAGCAAAAACACCAGCAGGCACGCGCCTGCCGCGCCGGCCAGCCACCCGAGCACGCGGCGGCGTGGCGCGGCCCGTGCCGCCAGCGCCGGCAACGCGGCCAACGGATATATCTTCAGCGCCGCGGCCAACCCGAGCAGCCCGGCCCCCCACTCGGCCGCCCGCCCGGACGCGCGCACGGCCAGCGCTCCGCCGGCGGCGAAGAGCAGGAAAACCACGAGGTCATTATTGGCCCGCTCAATGCCATAGAGCACCGGGGGCGAAAGCAGCAGCAACAGCGAGACGAGCGCGGCCCCGGGCCGGCGCGGTGCGAGCACGGCGGTGGCGGCCACCACAAACGCGAGCCCGAGCAGCGCTCCGAGCCAGCGCGCGTCAGCGGTGGTCAGCCCCAGCGGCCCGCTCACCAGCCACCATGGCCCATAGACGTGTGGCCGCCCGAAGGGGTCTAGCGGGTTGGAGGCATAGACGTCGAGACCTTGGTGCCAGGCCTGTCCGGCGGCGAGAATGGCAACGAGGTCGAAAAAATAGGGCTGAAGGTGCTGCACCCCGAGCCCTTCCCATGCCTCCTCGTGCGTGATGAGCGCAAGCAACCCCACCGACACGCCCGCCACAACGGCGGCCCGCCAGCGCAGATGTGGCCAAAGCGGATTCATCGCGGGGCAATTTGCCACCGGCCCGGCGCGGGCGCAGCGTGACGGTGCGTGGACGGCATGGCCCAATGCTCGCGGCGCCGGCGCGGAGGGCAACCTTGGAAAACGCGCCTTGTCGGACACCTCTCCGCCCGACAGCATGGCGGCGCGTGAAAATCGGTTTCCTCGGCGGCAGCTTCGACCCGGTGCATAACGGCCACCTCGCGGCCGCCGCCGATGCGTGCGACGGCGCGGCACTCGACCGGGTGGTGTTCATGCCAGCCGCACAGGTGCCGCTCAAGCCTGGCCCGACGTGCGCGTCGGCAGCGGACCGTCTGGCCATGCTCTGCGCGGCGACCGAGAGCGACGCCCGCTTCGCGGTGTCGGACTTCGAGCTCATCCGTGGCGGCGTGAACTACACGGTCGACACGGCGCGGCATTTCCACGCGGCCCGTACGGACGACACGCTCTTTTGGATCATCGGCGCCGACCAGCTGGCGCAGCTGCCCCGCTGGCGCGAAATCGACGAACTCGTGCGGCTGGTGCAATTTATCGTGGTCACACGTCCTGGCCATGTGGTGCCAGCGGCGGCCGACGCAATCATCCCCGGCCTGCGGCTGACCCGGGTAACGGGGCGGCAGCTTGACCTTAGCTCAACCGCATTGCGCGAACGGCTCCGGCGGGGCGACCCGGTGGACGCATGGATGCCGCAGAAGGCAGTTGTTTATCTCCGCGAAAAGCGTCTCTATCTCTGAACATGTCCGCCAAGCCGAAGAATAAAACTGTGTCCGCCGTCCCGGCGGCCAGCCGTATCGAACCGCCGGCCCTGCTCGTCGAGCTCGTGCGCGCCCTTGATGCCAAGAAGGCGGAGAACCTGCGTGTGCTCCATGTCGGAGCCCAGTCCTCCATTACTGACTGGCTCGTCCTGGCCACCGGCGGCTCAGAGCCGCACCTGCGCGCGCTCCGCATTGAGGTCGAGCGCATCTTGGATGCGGCGCACGCACCCATCGCCGGGACTGACGGCGGCGAGCCCGGTTCCGGATGGACCGTGGTGGACGCCTACCAGATCATGGCGCATCTTTTTACGCCCGCCCAACGCGAACATTACGCACTTGAGCGCCTCTGGCGCGACGCGGTGGAAATCGCAACCCCCGACCTGCTCGCCCCACCGCCCAAGGCGCCAGCACCGCGCAAACAACCTGTTCGGCATAAGCCTACGGCCAAAAAGCCTAAAAAACCGGCCAAATCAAAAGCCAAGATATCCAGCCAGCCGAAGCGGAAGGCGGTTCCGGTGAAACGACGGAAAGAAAGTTGAACCATATTTTAGCGAATTCTTAGCAATAATCACCTTGTCTTTTATCTCAACCCGAACACTTCTTTGCCGTTCAATCACGAATATTATATATCATTAAACATTAATACGTTATCATCATGAATTCTTCCACCTGCACCACTCAGAACAAAGGCTTCACCCTCGTCGAAATCATGATCGTCGTTGTCATCATCGGTCTCCTCGCCGCGATGGCTGTTCCGGCATTCAACAAGGTCCGCACCTCTTCCCAAGACAAAGCGGTGGCCAACAACTTGCGTCAGATATCGCAAGCCGCTGAGCAATACTTCCTCGACAAGGGGCTTAGCTCCGTGACCTCCGCCGACCTCGTCGGCTCCAACGCTACGCAATACGTAAAAACCTTTGCAACCGTGGCTAATGAAAGTTATACGAATACGGTGCTGGAAAGCACGGCGATCACCGCCTCCGGCATCGCCGGTGCGCGCACTGTCACCCTCGCTCCCTGATCAAGTCTTCTGATTGCACTCCTTCGAGCCGTCCATTTCAACGTGGACGGCTTTTGTATGCCCGGAACCGCACCCTGTCTTTTAGCAAATTTGTAACAAAAATTACCTTGCCTCGGTCTTGCGAATTATCCATTACCTTCGGCCACTGCTCGCTCTTGAGTATCTTATATCATCAACCATAAATACGTCTAGCTATGAAAACCTCCCCCCGCACCAGCAAGGGCTTCACCCTCGTCGAAATCATGATCGTCGTCGTCATCATCGGCCTCCTCGCCGCGATGGCCGTTCCGGCGTTCAACAAAGTCCGTACGTCCTCCCAGGACAAGGCGGTCGCCAACAATCTGCGCCAGATCTCGCAGGCTGCTGAGCAGTACTTCACCGAGAAGGGTCTCAGCTCCGTAACCTCCGCCGACCTCGTCGGCTCGAACTCCACGCAATACGTGAAGACCTTCGCGACCGTGGCCAACGAGAGCTACACCGCGACGGTGCTGGAGCGCACGGCGATCACCGCCTCCGGCATCGCCGGCGCGCGCACGGTCACCATCGCGCCCTGATCGAAGTCTGATTGCACTCCTTCGAGCCGTCCATTTCAACATGGACGGCTTTTTTATGCCCTTTTTCTCCCAACTGGTCCGGGACCGCCGCGTTTGGCTCGCCGCCATCGCCGTGGCGGTCGCCCTGCTGGCAGGCCTCTGGTTGCTGCCCGCCCGTCTGGCCGCCGCACTGGCGGCAGGCGGCGGACTCTCCGTACAGGAGATCGACGGACTGGTGGACGCCACCGCCATCCAAGCGGCGGTGAAAAGCGGCTATTGGGTCATGCTCGGCGCCCTGGTGCTATTTGCGCGTGCGGCGTGGCGCGTCGGGTGCGAGGCGTGGCGGACCCGGCGGCCCGGCCGCACGGAGGCGGCCGCCTTGGCGCTCGTGCTCGCCGCCGGCGGCGTGCTGCTCGCCCACGAGCATTATGGTTTCAAAATCCTGGAAGACGAGGTGCTCCTGCTTGGCACCTCCATGGGCATGCATCTCGACCGCGACGCCGCCTACCCGGCGCGCGCCCATAACATTCAGGGACCCTTTCAGATCGCCCAAGGCG
>JBAXLL010000177.1:0-4868 GCA_037134835.1 Verrucomicrobiota bacterium | reverse complement strand
GTCATAAGGTCTGAAGGTCGAAGGTCTGAAAGTCGGGAGGTCAGAGAGAAGGCGTCACGGGCGGGGGCGGCGGAGGTAGGTGGCGAAAGTGGAGAGGCCGCCGGAGAGCGACTCGGCCGCAGCGCGCAGACGGATAGCCGTATCAGTTGCGAAATAACGCCGGTCTTCGCCCAGATAAGTCATGCTGCGGGCCTCGCCACTGGAGCCTTTGGCCATGTCGAGGAAGTGCGCGAAGTCAGCGTCGGTGCGGCGCTCAAGACCCTCGGCGATGTTGTTCATCACGGAGACCGCCGCGCGGCGCAACTGGTCGCGGAAGGCAAAGTCGCGCAGCTCCCCGGTCGCGTCGTAGAGCGCGTTGGCCAGCGCGCGCGCCTCTGCCCAGACGCGCAAATCCTCGAAGCGTTCGACCTTGCTCATGGTTGTTGGGTGATGGTGGCCTTCGACTTTGGACATTTCGACCTTCGACGGAATGCCGTTAAAAATAACCGGCTTTCTTCCGGTCTTCCATCGCGGCCTCCGAGCGCTTGTCGTCGGCGCGCGTGCCGCGTTCCGTCTGACGGGCGCTGGCGACCTCCTGGATGATCTCGGCGAGGGTGGACGCATTGCTCAGCACCGCGCCGGTGCAGGTCGCGTCGCCGACGGTGCGGAAACGCACGCGCCGGGTCTCCCATTTTTCGCCGGGCAGCAGCGTGATCCACGGCGACCGGGCGAGCAGCGTGCCTTTGCGGTTCACGACCTCACGGTCATGGGCAAAGTAGATGCTCGGGATGGCGAGGTTTTCCCGGGCGATGTATTGCCACACATCCATCTCGGTCCAGTTTGAGAGCGGGAAAACGCGAAAATTTTCGCCGACGTGCTTGCGGCCGTTGAACAGGTTCCACAGCTCGGGGCGCTGGTTCTTCGGATCCCACTGGCCGAATTCGTCGCGGGCCGAGAAAATCCGCTCCTTGGCGCGCGCCTTCTCCTCGTCACGCCGTCCGCCGCCCAAGCTGGCATCAAACTTATATTCCGCGATGGTGTCGAGCAACGTCACGGTCTGAAGCCCGTTGCGCGAGGGGTTGGGGCCTTTCTCCTCGGTGGCCCGGCCGGCCTTGATGGAGGCTTCCACGGAGCCGACAATCAGCCGGGCTCCGGTCTCGGCGACGAGTTGGTCGCGAAAGACCATCGTCTCCGGGAAATTGTGGCCGGTGTCAATGTGGACGAGGGGAAAAGGAATCTTCGCGGGCCAAAACGCCTTTTGTGCCAGCTTCACCATCACGATGGAGTCCTTGCCGCCGGAGAACAACAGGGAGGACCGCTCAAACTGCGCAACGAACTCACGGATGATAAAAATGGCCTCGTGCTCCAGTTGGGCGACGTGGGTCAGGTTGTAGGAACTCATGGATATTGGATTACCGCAAGAAAGCGGAGGCGCGAAGGGCGGAACGGAAGCCGGAAAAGCGAAAGGTTCAAGGGCGGAGACGGGGGAGGATGGCCGCATGGAGCTGCGCCAGCGTGGTTTCGGGCGGCACCGCCTCGGTGTCGAGCGTGAGCGCGCCGTCGCCCTCAGCCGGCGGCTCGAAGGCCGAGTCGCGGCCGGTGAAATGCGCGACGCCACCCGCGCCGGCCTTGGCGTAGAGCCCCTTCGGGTCCCGCCGCACGCACGTCGCAAAGGAGGCGGCGACATAAATTTCCATAAAGTCCTCCGCGCCGACGATCTCACGCGCGAGCCGCCGGTGCGCGCGCAACGGCGTGATGAACGCACAGAGCACCACCACGCCGGCCTGTACGAAGAGCTTCGCCACCTCGGCGACGCGGCGGATGTTTTCGGCCCGGTCGGCGTCCGAGAAACCCAGATCGCGGTTGAGGCCGGTGCGGACGTTGTCACCATCGAGCAGATGCGTTGTAAAACCCTCGGCATGCAGCCGGCGCTCCAGTGCGACCGCGAGGGTGCTCTTCCCGGAGCCGGACAGGCCATAGAGCCAAAGCACCCGCCCACGCTGGCGCAGCCGGACCTCCTTGGCGGCGCGGTCGAGCACGCGGTCGAAAATAGGATGCAGGTCGGCCTGCGGCACGGACGTTGGCATTTGGCGGACGGTCAGCGTCTAAAACCGCCCCGCCCCGCGCAAGCCCAAATCCCCATCGGGCAGTGGCTCAGTTTGAAAGCCGGAAGCCGTACTACTCACTACCCCCTAGCCGCTACTCCCCAGGATTTCTACTCGGAACCCGACTCCTTCGGTTTGCTCATTCATTATATAGGGTCGTCGTGACGGCGGCATTATTGCAAACGCATTGTATTTATTAATCTCATTCAAGATGCTTATGGTTCGACTGGGTTCGACTGTGGTCGGACTCATCGCGGATTAAAACGGCTGCGGGTTTCCCACCGGTTGACCAAGGACAAGCGCCTCGTGGCGGGCATGGCGTTGCGGTGTTCAGTTAACTTCTCTAACTGTTGTTGCCACGGCTGTCCAGTTAAAGACGAATGCAGGGGTCATGTGTGAACTTTCGACAAGGCGACCGCGAAGTCCTGTCTGCCGGTCCCACCGCGCTGACGGAAACACCGCACGTATATCGAAGCGGAGTTTTCTTTGCATGCTCGAACACGAGGACACCACGCACCCTACGTGACCCCTTCCGCCTGGTTCTGGCAGGCGGGTTTTCAGCGGGTTAGGGTTGGCACGCGGGTTCATCTTCAGGGCTGGAAGGCCTTTTCCGGCGGGATGCCGAGCTGTTTCTCCAGCCGGCGGATGCTTTCGAGCACGGTGCTGGCTTCGGCGGCGGCGATTTCGTCTTCCGAGGGCGGCGGATTTTTTCTGGGCATGCGGGCATAGCCGGGATCTTCGGGAGCCTTTGGCAGGGTGTGATACTGTTTCACCAGCCCCTCATAGGCCTCGCGGAGGTGGCCGGCATTTTCGAGAAAGATCGCGCTCAGGCGCGCATAGACATAGGGCGCGCCCGGCTGCTCGCTGCCCAGCCGGTAAAGCTCGGCCGCCTGCAGGATCTCGGCCCTGACCCCGGCCTCGTCCTCGGCGGCGGCCTTGAGCCTGATCCAGTGGATCATCGCCATCTCCCGGTAGGGGACCGGGGAGTGAGGATGAAACCGCCGCGCCTCCTCCAGAAACGCGAGGCCCTGCGCCGCCTGCACCCGGTCAATCTCCCGCTGGCGGGCCTTGGGCACCTGATCGAAACCACCCTCCTCGTTGATGCGCCAGTTGGACATGTCGTAGGCCATCATGCTCGCGCCGTTGACCCAGAAAAATAGCGAGCGCGGGTCAATGGTGGTGGCGAGCCGGAGGCTGGCAATGGTCGCGGGCAGACGTTCGTTCTCCCAGTCCAGGGACGCCTTGAGAAAAAGAAAATCGGCGACCAGGGTGCGGAAGCCGCCGAGGAGACCGACCGTCACGCCCTGCCCCAGCACATCGGAAAGCGACTCCAGCCGCAGCTCGGGCTCGCCTTGCGACAGCTCCTCGCGGACGGGGTCCGCCAGCGGGCGCACCGCCCAGCCGGTCGCGGCCAGGGCGGCCACGACCACAAACCCGGTGGTGAACCGGCGCGGCAGAACGAGGCTAGATTTCACGGCGACGGAAGCTAAAAACGGCGAGGAACCCGAAGACGAAAATGTAGATGAGCGCACAGGCCGCCGCCCGCAATGCCAGCGTGGCATTCACGCCGCCCACCTGGCCGGCCTGCTCGGCAAAGTCGAACAGCCGGAAATCGGGAAACACGCGCGCCAGCGTCCCGATGAGCAGCCGGAGCACAACCGACGACTGCTCGACGCGGGCGTAGGCCTGATGCGCAAAGCCCTGCAGGTGACAGATGACGAGCACGAAGAAGCCCGTCACGACGCTGAAAAGGTTGGTGTTGGAAAAGCTGGCGACCAGGAGCGTGATCATCGCCAGCACGCCGAACTTCAGCCAGTGCAGGGCGCAAACGATGACGAGATCGCCGAGCGCGACCGGCCCGCCATGCTGAAACACCTCAGGATCGGCCGACAGCAGCTCATGGGCGCGAAACCACAACAGCCCTGCGAGCAGCCCGGTCAGCAGCGCGCAGAACACCCCGACCACCGCCCAGGCCCCGAGAAATTTGCCGAAGATGAACTCCGCGCGCCACACGGGCTTGGCGAGCAGGGTGAGCGCCGTGCGGTTCTCAATCTCGCTGAAAAAGAGCTGCGCCGTCGCCGTGATCGTGAGGATCGAGCCAAAGAACACCAAGGCGCCGAGGCCAAAATCGAAGGTGAATTTAAGCGACGCCGTGCCAAGGTCGGAGCCAAAATGGAACGCCTGAAAAAACCGCGCGCCCAGCACCAGCGCCACGGCCAGCAACACCAGAAAGAGGAACAGCCGCTGCCGCACCGCCTCCAGAAAGGTGTTGCCCGCGATCAGGCTCGTCCGGCGGACGGAAAATGGCACGCGCCCCGCGCTCATGGCTTCGCCTCCTTCCGCCCACCCTCGGCGCGCGCGACCTCGCGCAGGAAAATCTCGTCCAGCCGCGCCCGCGGCTGCTCGACCGACTCCAACGCCCGCCCGCGCGCCGCCAGCCAGCTGCGCAGCTCAGCCAGCTCGGCCGGCGGCAGCGCCTCCACGATGAGCGCCTGCCGGTCACGCCGCCCGACCAGCCCGGCCACCGCGCCCTCGAGAATGAGCCGGCCCCGGTCCAGGATGGCGATCCGGTCGCACACATCCTCGATCTGCGCCAGCAGGTGCGAGGTGATGAGGACGGTGCGTCCCTCGGCCTTGAGCCGCAAAATCATCTGCGAGATGTCGGCCGAGCCCGCCGGGTCCACGCCGGCGGTCGGTTCGTCGAGGATGACCAGCTGCGGGTCGTGGACGAGCGCCTGCGCCAGCCCGATGCGTTGCAACATTCCCTTCGAATAGGTGCCCACC
>JBAXLL010000176.1:0-4954 GCA_037134835.1 Verrucomicrobiota bacterium | reverse complement strand
CCAACTCGCAGGTGCTGTTTCCCGGCTTCGAGCTGGCCAACCAGCTCACGCTCCGGCAGCGGCTCTGGAGCGAAGAGCTGCATTTCACCGGCGACGAACACGCGGGTGCACGTTGGTCGGGGGGCGCGCTGTTTTCGGACGACAGCATGAACGGCACGGTGGCGCGTTCGGCGGGCTTTCCGGTGGAGGCCTCGAGCGACCGCATCAACCAGCGCACGCTGGCGGCGTTTGGCGAGGTAGCGATCAAGGCCGGCGACGCGCTCACGCTCACGCCCGGTCTGCGCGTGGAAACCAACCGCAAGGATTTTTTCCGCACCGAAACCGTGCCGGTGCCCGGCACCTCCGCCCAGCGTGCCACCTCGAGCGCGCTGCTGCCCAAGCTTGCGGCCAGCTACACGCTTTCACCTAGCACCACGCTGTTCGCCAGCGTCGGGGCCGGCTACAAACCGGGCGGTTTCTCCTCGTTCACCGGTTCGACCTCGTTGGAGGCCTTCGGCCCCGAGCGTACGACGGCCTTTGAGGCCGGTCTCACCCGCGAGAGCGCCAATCACGCCTACACCGCCACGGTGCGCGCATTTTGGTATGAAATCAAAGGCTACCAGATTGAGCGCTCGTTCACGGCGACCGACTATTTCGTGGCCAACGCCGATCGAGCCCGCTCGCGCGGGGCCGAACTCGAGCTGGACTGGCGTCCAGCCGCCGGTCTCACCGTGCAGGCCGGCTTCGGCTGGACCGACGTGACCCTGCGCCGGTTTACCGCCCCGTTCGCGCTGACCCCGTCCGATGGCAACCGCGCGCCCTACGTGCCACTCTACGACGCCAGCCTGCGTGTGACCTACCGCCACGAGAGCGGCTGGTTCGCCGGCGTGAATGCGAGCGCGACCGGTAAGACGTTTTACGACGAATCCGAGACCAATGCGACCGCGCAGCGCGCGTACGGCCTGCTCGGCGCGCAGCTTGGCTGGGAAAACAGCCGCTGGCGCGTGGGCGTATATGGCGAAAATCTGACCGGGGAGGAATACTACAGCTCCATCACTGCTGGCATTAACCACGGTACGCCGGGTGCACCCCGCACCTACGGCGTGCAGGCGACATTGAAGTTTTGAGCGACCGGGCGCGGCAGCCGCGAGGACCGCTTACGCCAGCCACGCCTCGAACTTGACCGCATCTTCCGGCGTATCCACGCCGATGGACGGGTCTTCGCTCACACTGACGAGGATGGCATGACCGTTTTCGAGCACGCGGAGCTGCTCAAGCTTTTCGATCTGCTCGTAGCGACCCGGCGGGAGGGAGGAGAATTTTTCCAGCAAGTCCGCGTGGTAGGCGTAGAGACCGAGGTGTTTGAAGCATGGGTTGGTGCGCACCCAGGCATCGTCCATCTGTCCGGCGCGGTCGCGGGCGAAGGGAATGGGCGCACGGGAAAACATGAGCGCGCGACCGCCGGTACCACCGGCGTCGGCGGTAGATGTGAAAGCAACCTTCACTTGGTTAGGATTGAGAAAATCCGCCGCCGTGCGAAACGGAGTGGCGAGGGTCGCCATCGGCGAGTCGCCGGCGATGAGCGCGGCGAGCGCGCGGAGCTGAGCCCCGCTCACGAGCGGTTCGTCGGCCTGCACATTGATGACGCACGCGGCGCGGACGGTGCGGTTGGCCTCGGCGAGGCGGTCGGTGCCGCTCGCGTGGCGGGGGTCGGTCAGGAGGGTCTGGAACCCGGCGGCGCGCAGTGGCGTGGCGAGGAGTTCGTGATCTACGGCGAACCACAGCGGCAGCTCAGGGGCCTGCGCGCGGATGCGATCGGCGACGTGGAGGAGCAGCGGCCGGCCGCGCACAGGGTGGAGCAGCTTGCGCGGAAACCGGGTGGACTCCAGCCGGCACGGGACGATGATGGCGGTCGTCGGCATGATGGGGCAGGGTGGGGCGAGGGTTTTAAGGTTGCAAGCCGCGCGCCGGCACAAACGATTTTGCCGATGGCAACGAAAGACAGTCCGGCCGGCGGCGGCCAGCAGCACGCGCGCGAGTTCACCGTGCAGAACGAGCTGGGCATCCATGCCCGCCCGGCGGCCATGATCGTGCGCGTGACCAACCGCTTCAAGGCGGAGGTCTTCGTCGAGAAGGACGGTGAGCAGGTGAACGGCAAGAGCATCATGGGCCTGATGATGCTCGCTGCCGGGAAGAACTCGAAGGTGAAGTTTCTCGTTACTGGCGGCGACGCCCCAGCGATGATCACCGAGCTGGAGGCACTGTTCGCCAAGCGGTTCGACGAAGTTTGAGGGCACGGACCGTGCGCAGGGGAGGAAAAACGCAAAAAGGCGGAAAAGTGGAGGCACGGACCCATCCCCGTCCCAGGCAGTCACGGCGAATGAAAACGCCCGGGTTTAAAGCGGCGCGTCAAATGCCGAAAAATGATTTTGCGGTCGCCGTCGTCAAGGCCGCGAATTCGTCGAAAGACACGCCGAACATTTCCTGAGCCGCAAACTTTGCCGTGTGCCGCACGTAGGCGGGCTCGTTGGGCTCGCCACGGTGCGGGATTGGTGCGAGCCAGGGTGCGTCTGTCTCGACCATGAGTCGGGACAGCCCCTGGGCCTTGGCCGCCTCCCGCACGGCGGCGGCGCTCTTGTAGGTGAGGATGCCGGTGAACGAGCCGCGCCCACCGCGCCGATTCAGCTCGGCGATTTCCGCCGGCCCTTCGGAGAAACAGTGAAAGACCACGCAGTTCCAATCCACACCACTGGCGTCGATCATTTCCACGCTCTCACGGAACGCGCCGCGCGAATGGACAATGAGCGGGCACCCGAGCCGCCGTGCGAGCGCGAGCTGGGCGGTGAAGGCGGTGCGCTGCCAGGCGAAGATTTTCTCCGCCTCGAAGGAATTCTTCGGGAGGTGGAAACGGTCGAGTCCGCACTCTCCGAGCGCGACGGGCTTGGGGTGGAACGCGACCTCCGCGCGCGTTTGGTCAGGTTCGGAAAGCGCGCCGGGACGTCGCGCTCCACCTTCCCAAAAGGCCGATATCTGCGCCACTTCGCTCGCCCAGTTTTCTCCGACGTGGCAAGGATGCAGACCGACGGAAAAATGCAGGACGGCGGGATGCGCGACCGCGAGATCGCGGTAGAGCGTCCAATCCTCCGACGACGTGCCGACTGTGATCATCGCCCCGACACCGGCCTCGCGGGCGCGGGCGAGGGTCGCGTCGAGCGTGCCGCGCTTCACGTAAGATTCGAGGTGGAGATGGGTGTCAATCAGGGTCATGCGGAATGAAAAATCGTTCTCGTTCTCTTGCTCCACTTCAAATCGGGCAAGAATGAGTAGGAGTAGGAGAACGATTAGCCGAGATAAAGCCCGCCATACCGCTCCTGCAAATAGGCGAGCAAGTGCTTCGGCGAAAGTTCCTCCCCGGTCACACGGCGCACCAGCGCGAGGGTACCGTGGCGGCGGCCCTGCGTGTGGATATTTTCGCGGAGCCAGTTGAGCAGGCGCGAGAAATCGCCCCGGGCGAAATCGGCCTCCAGGCCCGGCAGGGTGCGTTGTGTGGTGGCCCAGAGTTGCGCGGCGAACATGTTGCCGAGGCAGTAACTCGGGAAATATCCGAAGCCGCCGCCGCTCCAGTGCACGTCCTGGAGCACGCCCTCACGGTCGTTGGCTGGCGTCTGGCCGAGCAGCTCGGCGCTGAGCGCGTTCCACGCGATGGGCAGGTCGCGGACGGCGAGCGTGCCGGAGAAAAGGCGTTGCTCCAGTTCGAAGCGCAGCAGGATGTGGAGGTTGTAGTGCACCTCGTCGGAGTCCACACGGATGAGCGTCGGCTCGACGGCGTTGACCGCGAGGTAAAGTGCGTCCGACGGGACGGCTGCGAGCTGCACAGGAAAGAGCGCGCGAAAGCGTGGTTCGAAGAATTTCCAGAAGGCCCGGCTGCGCGCGACCTGGTTTTCCCACAGGCGGCTTTGGGATTCGTGCACCGCCATGCCGACCGACTGCCCGAGGGCGGTGCCAAGGTGCACGAGCGGCAGGCCCTGCTCATACATGCCGTGCCCGGTCTCGTGGATGGAGCTGAAAAGCGAGTCCAGCGGGTTGTCGGCGTCGAATCGCGTGGTCATCCGGATGTCAGCACCGGTGCCGGAGCAGAACGGATGCAGCGAGACGTCAATGCGACCGCGCCGGTAGTTGAAGCCGAGGCGCTCCGTGACCTCGCGGAGAAACGCGCGCTGCGCCTCGACGGGGAAGCCTTGGAACAGACCGGTGCGCGCGCGCACCTCCGAGGCCCGGATATCACGGACGAGCGGCACGAGCCCGCGCTTCAGTTCGGTGAACAGCGCCGTGATCTGCGCGGCCGTGAGGCCGGGATCGTGGCGGTCAATCGCATAGTCGTAGGGCCGGTCACCCCAGCCGAGCAGGTCGGCCTCGCGGCGGGCAAGCGCGAGCTGCTTTTCGAGAAAAGGGGCGAACGAGGCGAAGTCGGCGCGTTTTTTCGCGTCGGCCCAGGCGTGGAAAGAGCGGCTGGAGTGGGCGGCTTTTTCGGCGATGAAGTCGGCGGGCAGTTTCGTCGCCCGGTCGTAGTCGCGCCGCGCATGACGGACGGTGACGAGTTCGTCGGCGGCGAACGCGGTGGAAGGGGTTTCCAGCTCCGTGAGCAGGCGGCCGATTTCCAGGTCGGTGGCGGCGGCATGGTGGGTTTCAGCCATCACGGCGTGCTGCATAGCGCGCACGTCGGCGCTGTCGGCCGGGAGGTTGACCTGTTCGTCCCATCCGAGCAGGTCGGCTACAGTACCGAGCGTGTGGGCGCGTTTGAGTTTGGCGACGAGCTGGTCGTAGGCGGCGGGCATGATCGAGGAAGGTTGGACTGGCGCGGGGTGTTTGCCAACTGTGGCGGTCAAGGATGTTGACGCCGGCATGGGATTGCAATGGACTCTTTAAACATGCATATTTTGATGCAAATGCAGCCCCCTCGCTAATGGTTTTAAGC
>JBAXLL010000175.1:0-4997 GCA_037134835.1 Verrucomicrobiota bacterium | reverse complement strand
GTTCACGGTCCTCATCGCACCGGCGGACTTTGTGCTGTGACCGCCCGGACTCGGTCCCGGCGGAGGAAGGCTTGAAGCCGCGGCTCTCCCCGTGCTCTCTGTGCCCCTGTGGTTCAACCAACTTCCGTCGCCGTCATCGACATCGGCAGCAACTCCATCAAGTCGCTCGTCGTCGCACGTCTGGCCGACGGCACCTTGGAGGCGCGGCACGCGCGCGCGCTTGACGCCCGCATCAGCGCCGGCCTCGGCCAGAGCGAGCCGCGCCTCGGCGAGGACGGCATGGCGCGCGGCCTCGCCGCCATTCACACCCTGCTGACCGAAACCGCCGGCTTCGCGCCCGCGCACACCGTCCTCGTCGCCACCAGCGCCGTGCGCGACGCGGCCAACGGCGCGGATTTTTGCCGGCGCATCCGCGCGACCACCGGCCATACCGTCCGCCTCCTCTCCGGCGAAGAGGAGGCCGCGCTCATCGGCCGCGGCCTCACCTGCGACCCCGCGCTCGCCGCGCTGGGCAATTTTTATGTCTTCGACCTCGGCGGCGGCAGCCTTGAATGCCTCTCTTTCCGCGACCGCATCCTCGGGCAGGCCGTGAGCCTCCCGCTCGGCTGCGTGCGGATGACCGAGAAATTCATCCGCGACCCGGCCGCCCCGCTGGTCACCGCCGAGTGCAACGCGCTCGCGCTTCACGTCCGCGACACGCTCAAGGCCTCCGGCTTCCGCTTCCGGCTGCACCGCACCGAGGCTGTCTTCACCGGCGGCAGCATGACGACGGTGCGCGCGCTGACGGGCGCGCAGCACGGGGTGAAGTTTGAGGACACGCCCGCCCATGTCCTCACCGACACGCTCCGCTTTCTGCTCGACGAGCTGGCGCCGCTCCCGCTCGCCGCCCGCCAGGCCATCCCCGGCATGCCCGCCGCGCGGGCCGATGTGCTGCCCGCCGCACTGGTGACGATGCTCGCCCTCGCCGAGCACGGCGAGCTGACCGGGTTCCATCACTCACTTTACAATCTCCGCTGGGGCCTCGCCGCCGAAGCGCTGGCCTAGGGCCGGGAGCCGCGCTATTTCCTCGGCTCGTGCACGTGATACGTGGCCAGTTCGGTCTTGCGTTTTTTGGCCGCCGTGGCGGCCACCGTGGCCGCCTTCTGCGCCGCCCGCTCCAGCTTGCGCAGCCCGGCCAGCTGTGCCGCAAAATCCTTGGGCAGCGGCGCATGGAGATCGAGCTTTTTGCCGGTGACGGGATGCGTAAAAACGAGATGCTCCGCATGCAGCATCACACGCTTGGGCTGGACCGGCAGCTTTGCGGCGGGTTTCCAGCCATAGACCGCGTCGCCGAGCAGGATGTGCCCGAGCGACTTCAGGTGGACCCGGATCTGGTGCGTGCGCCCGGTGTGGATCGTGCAGCGCACGAGCGCCGCGATGCGGCCAAATTTTTCCACGAGCTGCCAGTCGGTGTGCGCGTCGCGGCCCCGCTGGCCCTCCTCGGCGATGGCCATCTTGTGCCGTTGCCGTGGGTTGCGGCCAATCGGCTTTTTGATGCTGCCGCCGAGGAGCTGCGGCACGCCGTCCACCAGCGCCAGATACTCCTTGTGCAGGGTTCGGCCGGCAAACTGCGCGGCCAGCCCCCGGTGCGCGGCATCCGTCTTCGCCACCACGATCAGCCCCGAGGTCTCGCGGTCCAGCCGGTGGACGATACCCGGCCGCTGCACCCCGCCGATGCCGCTCAGGCTGTCCCCGCAATGCGCCAGCAACGCATGGACGAGCGTGTCCTCACGCGTGCCGGCGCCCGGATGCACCACCATGCCGGCGGGTTTGTTGACCGCGAGCAGGTGTTTGTCCTCGTAAATGACCTCGAGCGCGATGTCCGCCGGCCGCAGCTCGGACGCCACCACGGCGGGAAACTCAAAGCTCACCTCATCGCCTGCCGCCAGCGAATCCGAACGGCCGGCCGCCCGACCCTTCACCTTCACCAAGCCCGCGGCGAGGGCGCGCTGCCAGGCCGCGCGGCTGTGCTCGGGCATGGCCGCAGCGAGGAGCTTGTCCGCCCGCGTGCGGTGGGTGTCGGGCGGAACGGTGTAGGTTTCAATCATGCGCGTCGTCTGCCTGCCGTTGATGACTGCGGGTGGCGACTGCAAAATCACCCGGGCGGCGGCGGGATGGTTCAGCTTTTCTTTGGGACCAGCAGCTCAAACGGCGGCAACACGACGTGGATATGCCCGCCCTGCTCGTCCACCCCGTGAAAGCTCCCCTGCACGCGCGCATCGCAGCCGGTCACATGATAGCTGTTGTAGGAAAACTGTTCGCCCGGCGCGAGGCGTGGCGTCTCTCCCACGATTTTGTCGCCTTCGACCACCAGGCTCGTGCCGTCGGCGTGGGTGATGACCCATTTGCGACCGAGCAGCTTGACGGTGCGCTCGGCCGCGTTGCGGATCGTGATGAAATAGACAAAGGCGTGCGGCTGGCCGGGCGGCAGGCTCGGGCCGCCGTGGTGATAGACCAGCTTGTCGAGGCGGGCGGTGAGGCCGGGAAGTTCAAAGGAAGCGCTGGGCACGGGCCAAGGAGACGCGGTTTGGGCGGGGCGGCAAGGTCGGATTGGAACACAGGGCACGGAGAGATGAGATGATGGCGGTCTAACCCCTGATGGACACTGATGAGCACTGATAGCAGAAGGATCGGATAAGTAATACCAACGTCTGGTGAGATCTGGACTTGAGGTAGGGCGAACCCTCTGGGTGAGCCGCAGACGCCCGACCGGCTCGGGTCTTCAGCTTGCCGAAACGGCTCGGCGGGGACGCTTCGCCCTACCATCCACCGTCTATTTCTTATGAGATGATGGTATAAAAGCCCGTGCCCATAAGTGGTAGTGGTTCCAGGTTTGCTTCCGTGCTCCGTGTTCTCCGTGGGCCGCGCTCCGTGTACTCCGTGACCCGGCTCCGACATCCGAGTTTTCTGGTTTTCGGATTGAAACGCGGCGGGGGCGGCGAAACTCTCGCCCCCCTCATGGCCAAACTCGCGCTCCTCTCCGTCAGTGACAAACGCGGCCTCGTCGAATTCGCCACGGCGCTCGTCCGCACCCACGGCTTCACGTTGCTCTCGACCGGCGGCACGGCGAAGCTCCTCGCCGAAAAGGGCCTGCCCGTCACCGAGGTGAGCCAGCACACCGGTTTCCCCGAGATGATGGAGGGCCGCGTGAAGACGCTGCACCCAAAAATCCACGGCGGCCTGCTCGCGCGCCGCGACAAGCCCGACCATCTCGCCGCCGCCGCGCAACACGGCATCGGCCTCATTGATCTGGTGGTCGTCAACCTTTACCCGTTTGAGCAGACCGTCGCGAAGCCCGGCGTCCATTTTGAGGAAGCCATCGAAAACATTGATATCGGCGGCCCGTCCATGCTGCGCAGCGCGGCGAAGAACCATGAGAGCGTCACCGTCGTGTGCGATCCGGCCGACTACGGCGCGGTGCTCGCCGCCCTCCCCGATCCGGCCGCGCTCGGCGCGCTGCGCCGCCGGCTCGCCTTGAAAGTTTTCCAGCGCACCGGCAGCTACGACACCGCCATCGCGCGCTACCTTGAAACCCAGGCCGACGCGCCCGACCTCGCCACCATGGGCGGCTTCCCGGAGACGATCACCCTCACCTACAAAAAGGCGCAAACGCTGCGTTACGGCGAAAATCCGCACCAGCAGGCCGCCCTTTACGGCACGTTTCACGACCATTTTCAGCAGCTCCAGGGCAAGGAGCTTTCTTACAACAACATCCTGGACATCACCGCGGCCACGTGGCTCATCGGCGAGTTTGAGCGCGCGACCGTCGCCATCCTCAAGCACACCAATCCCTGCGGCGCGGCCTCGGCCGACACCTTGGAGGAAGCCTGGGAACACGCCTACGCGACCGACCGGCAGGCGCCGTTCGGCGGCATCATCGTGGTCAACCGCACGCTCGGCGGCGCGCTGGCCCAAACCATCGCGGAAATTTTCACCGAGGTCATCATCGCCCCGCGGTTCAGCGACGAAGCGCTCGCCCTCCTCGGCAAAAAGAAAAATCTCCGGCTCATGGTGGCGAAAGAAGGGCTCGGCGCGGACTCGCTCCTCGATGTGCGCTCGGCCGTCGGCGGCCTGCTCGTGCAGGACCGGAACAAAACGCTCGGCAATCCCGCGCAGTTCAAGGTTGTGACCAAGCGCCAGCCCACGCCCGAGGAATGGGCCGCCATGCTGTTCGGCTGGCGGGTGTGCAAGCACGTCAAGTCCAACGCCATCGTCTATTGCCGGGGCGAGCGGACGCTGGGCGTCGGCGCGGGCCAGATGGCGCGGGTGGACAGCTCGCGCATCGCGGTGTGGAAGGCGGGCGAGGCGAAACTCGACCTGCAGGGCTCGGTGGTGGTGAGCGAGGCGCTGTTTCCCTTTGCCGACGGCCTGATCGCCGCCGCCGAGGCCGGCGCGACGGCCGCGATCCAGCCCGGCGGCTCGGTGCGCGACAACGAGGTCATCCAGGCGGCGGACGAACGCGGCATGGCGATGGTCTTCACCGGCGTGCGGCATTTTAAGCACTGAACCGCGGTGAGGTGTCGCGCAGGACGTCGCCTGTCAGCGATAGACGTCCTTGCGGTGCCGCACACGCTGGATCTCGACGCGCCGCAGCTCCGTAAGTACCTCATAGATCACCCGATAGTCTCCGATGCGAATGCGGTAGGTGTGCTCCGAGCCGGCCAGCTTTTGCGAGCCATGGGGAAACGGCTCAATGGCGAGCTGCGCGACGGCGGCCACGACCCGCGCCACCTCTTGCGGTGGCAGAGGGGCGCAGATCCTTCTTGGTGGAAGCGCGCCACTGAATCTCAAAGGAGGCCATCGCGCTTTAGTTCGGCCGTGAACTGCGCATGAGGGATGACCGGCTCGTCCCGGTGCTCCGCGACCACAGCGAGGTCCTCCAAGTCCTCAAGGAGTTTTTCGTAGTCGGGCAGGGACAGCACCACGGCGGTTTTCTCGCCATGCGCGTCAGTCAGGTA
>JBAXLL010000174.1:0-5014 GCA_037134835.1 Verrucomicrobiota bacterium | reverse complement strand
GCGTAACGAGCTACAAGCTCATCGCCGCCGGCACCGTGGAGGAAAAGGTGCTCGGCCTGCAGGCCGGGAAACGGGCCCTGCTCGCGGATGTATTCGAGGCCAGTGACGCGGCGGCGGCGAAACTATCGCTGGCGGATTTGCTAGAATTGACCAAATAGCCCGGGTCCGCAAACCGGCCGCCCTGCCTGCCGCAAGGCAAAATGTACACCCGTTTTCCCGGAAAAGCGCTTGCGTCGCCCCGTTGTGGCAGGGATGCTCCACCTTCCTGCTCGCGGCACCACCCGCCGCACCAAGCAAACACACACGCGGGCTCCGCCCGCTTTTTCGGACCAAATGGAAGACCCAGCCCCCACTGAAAATCCGCCTGCGGATTTCAACAAGATCGACCTGACCCAGCTCCAAAGCTTCAGCTTTGGCACGCAATGGGCGCAGGACAAGGCTGTGCCCGGCGGCACACGACCACCCCGCGAAGGGCGGCGGGAGGACCGGCCTTTTCGTCCCCGCGAAGGTGGCGGCATGGGTGAGCCGCGCCGTGACCGGCGCGAGTTCCGCCGGCCTGCCGGAGCCGGTGAGGGCGCCGCGGCTCCGGGGGGCCCGGCGGCGGCACCACGCCACGACGGCGGTAGCCGTCCGCCACGCGGCGAAGAACCGCGCGGCAATTTCCGCGGCCCTCGCCGCGAGGACGACGACCGCCGGGGCGGCGGTTTTCGTGAAGATGGCCCGCGCCGGTTTGGCAACCGTGGCCCGATGCTGGAACGCGGTCCCTACCTCAGCCCGTTTTTCAACGTCACATTCTATCCTGAGGACACCAGCTTTGCCACGCTGGTCAAAACCATCCGTACCTCTCTCCGGACCTTCGAGCTCTTTGAAGTAGCGCGTGCCGTCGTGGGCAAAAGCGACCGCTGCATCGCCCTCATCGAGCGCGCGCCGGCCGGCGGCCCGGAAGCGCCGGCGTCCGACGCACCTCCCGCAAAGCCAGCACCTCTCGCCATTTCCGTGCAGGACGCACTCCCGTTTGAAAACGAGGAGGCGGCCATTGCGCATGTCATGGCGACGCATTTGGCCACATTTTTTGACACCACCGAGATCGAGGTCGAGCCGCCGAAGGGAAACTTCCAGGTGGTCAACAAGTGCGGTATCACCGGTGAACTGCTCGCCCCGCCCAACTACCACCGTTACGGGCCGATCATGCGCCAGCATCACGCCACTCGCTTGCGGATGCCCTTTGAGGCCTTTGCGGCCAAGATCGAGACGGTGCGTGACCCCGAGGCCGTGAACCAGTGGCTGGAAAAAATGAAGAAGACGGTGCGCTACACCTGGAAGCTCGCCGGCGAAAGCGAGACGCCGCCGTCCTTTGCCACGCTCGAGGAAGCCCGCCAGCATCTGCTGGCCAGCGCCCGCGAGAAAGTGGTGCGCCTCGCTGATAACTGGCGTGTGCCCGGCAAGAATCTCGCCCTGCTGCCTGCCGGTGAAATCCGCCGTGCCGCCGAAGGCGCCCTGGAGCGTCAGCGGCACTTCCCGCTCGACACGGCCAACGCGTTGCGCGGCCGCCTGCGTCGCGAGGGCCTCTCGATCTTCAAGAAAGGCTCCAAGGGCATCACCTACGTCTGCGCCGTTCGCCGCAAGCTGCGCACGTCCGACCAGGTCTTTGCCGAAAATCTCGGCGCGCTGATTGCCTTCATCGAAGCGCATCCGATGGTGCGTCGCAGTGTGCTGCCGGAAAAGTTTCTTGGCTTCAAGCTGCCCGTCGCGGCCCAACCGGCTGCGGAGACCCCGAAACCTCAGACTACGTCTCCCGCTGCCGTGGTGGCGGAAGGCACCGCTCCGGCCGACGGCGATACCCCGGCCGCAGCCGCGACTGCGACCACCGTGCCCCCGGCGGCTCCGGAAACCGCCTCCGGTTCGGCCACGCCGTTTGCCGCGACGCTCACCCCGGAGAAACGCGAGCGCCTGACCAAGCTGCACAGCGATCTGCGCTGGCTGCTGAGCGAGGGCTACGTCATGGAATTTATGGATGGCCGGCTGTTCATCCCGCCGCCAGTCGCAGCCGCCCGCAAGCAGGAGGCTGAGACCACTGAGCACGACTTGGAGAATTTCCCCGACGCCCCGGCCGGTGAGCCCGCCGCCGGCGAAGAGCCGGGGGTGAGCGCCGACGCGGCTGTCCCGGCCTCGACGGAGCCTGAGGGCGTGGTACCTGCCACGTTGCCTGAATCCTCCGCGACCGAGCCCGTTGTGCCGCCGGCCGACCCAGCCGCGGCCGAAACCCCGCCCGCCTGACCTTCTGGTTTTGGCCGGAGCTCGCAGGTTGCTGGCGGCCTGCGGCCTCGCCATCGCAATTTTAGACATGGCGGCTAGGCCGTTGACACGTCCAGGCTGAATCCTATTCGCTTCCTCGGTCTGTGTCCGTCCAATGCGGATCTGTTTTAACCCACTTCATTCATCATTATGGCTGCCAAATCCAAGAAAACCTCCTCGAAAAAATCCGCCTCCACGAAGGCCGTCAAATACGTCTATACGTGGGGCGCCGGCAAGGCCGACGGCCACGGCGGCATGAAGGCCCTCCTCGGGGGCAAAGGCGCCAATCTGGCGGAAATGACGCGCATCAGCCTGCCGGTGCCCCCCGGTTTCACGATCACGACGGAGGTCTGCACCTATTATTACGCCAACAAGCGCACCTATCCCGCCTCCTTGCAGGTTCAGATGGAGGCCGGGGTGGCCAACATGGAGCGGATCATGGGCACCAAGTTCGGCGCGACCAGCGGCACCCCGCTTCTCGTTGCCGTGCGTTCCGGTGCGCGTGACTCGATGCCGGGCATGATGGACACCATCCTTAATCTCGGTCTCAACGACCAGACCGTCGTCGCACTTGAGAGCTCTACCAGCAACCCCCGCTTCGCCTGGGACTGCTACCGCCGTTTTATTCAGATGTACGGCGATGTCGTCATGGGCGTCCAGAAACGCGAGGGCGAGGACCACGATCCGTTTGAGCACACCCTCCACACGTTCAAGCATGAGAAATACCATGCCGACATCGAGGATTCCAAGCTCACCGCCGCCGACCAGCAGGAGCTCGTCGTGCGGTTCAAGGCCCTGGTCAAGGCGCGCACCGGCAAGGCGTTCCCCAATGATCCGTGGGACCAGCTGCGCGGCGCGGCCGGCGCGGTCTTTGGCTCGTGGATGAACGACCGCGCCAAGGTCTATCGCACGAAGTACAACATTCCTTCCGAGTGGGGCACCGCCGTCAATGTGCAGGCCATGGTGTTCGGCAACACGGGCGACACCTCCGGCTCCGGCGTTGCGTTCACCCGCAATCCCGCCAACGGCACGAACGAGTTCTACGGCGAGTTCCTGATCAACGCTCAGGGCGAGGATGTCGTCGCCGGCGTCCGCACACCTGAGCCCGTCCTCAAGCTGAAGGACCAGATGCCCAAGTCCTACGCCGAGCTGCTCCGCGTGCGCGCCACGCTAGAGAAGCATTTCAAGGACGTGCAGGACGTCGAGTTCACGATTCAGGACGGCAAGCTGTTCATGCTCCAGACCCGCAACGGCAAGCGCACCGCCGCCGCCGCGCTGAAGTTCTCTATTGATATGGTGAAGGAGAAGCTCATCGACTGGAAAACCGCCATCACGCGCAATCCGGCCGACCAGCTCGAGCAGCTCCTCGCGCCGATCTTCGACCTCGGCGAGGTCCGGAAGGCCAAAGTTATCGCCACCGGCCTTCCCGCCGGCCCCGGTGCCGCCACCGGCAAGATTTATTTCAATGCCGACCGTTCCGTCCAGGCGGCCGCGCAGGGAGAAAAGGTTCTTCTCGTCCGCGTCGAGACCTCGCCGGAGGATCTGCGCGGCATGATCGCCGCCGAGGGTATCCTCACGGCGCGGGGTGGCGTCTCCTCGCACGCTGCGCTCGTCGCACGGCAGATGGGCAAGGTCTGCGTGTGCGGCGCGGCTGGGGTCCAAATTGATTATGACAAAAAGACCGCGAGCATCGCCGGTCAGGTTTTCAAGGAAGGCGATTTCCTCTCGATTGATGGCACGAGCGGTACCGTCTATGCGGGCCAGATCAAGACCGCCCCGTCGGAGATCATCGCCGGTCTCGTCCATGGCGACAAAGGCGCGCAGGCCACGGAGAAATTCAAGAGCTTTACCCAGCTCATGAAGTGGTGCGCGCAGGCCACGAAGCTCTCCGTCCGCACCAATGCGGACACCCCCGAGCAGGCGCGTATCGCCGTCGCGTTTGGCGCGGTGGGCATCGGCCTCACCCGCACCGAGCACATGTTCTTCGAGGGCGACCGCATTGACGCCATGCGCGAGATGATCCTCGCCGACTCGCTCGCGGCCCGCGAGGCCGCGCTGGCGAAGCTCCTGCCCTACCAGCGCGATGACTTCTTCGGCATCTTCAAGGCGCTAAAAGGCTTTCCCGCCACGATCCGCTTCCTCGACCCGCCGCTGCATGAATTTCTACCGAACACGAAGGAGTCGCAGATGGATCTCGCCCGGAAGCTCAATATCCCGGTGGAGAAAATCATGCACCGCGTTCACGAGCTGCATGAGTTCAACCCCATGCTCGGTTTCCGAGGCTGCCGCCTCGGCATCAAGTATCCGGAGATCACCGCCATGCAGGCGCGCGCCGTGCTCGAGGCCGCCGCCGATGCGACGAAGGCCGGCTTCAAGGCCCGGCCCGAAATCATGATCCCGCTTGTCGGCTTCAAGAAGGAGCTCGATCTCCAGACCGCGCTGGTCCACGAGGTCGCCGCCAAGGTTCAGGCCGAGAAGAAGGTGAAGATCAGCTACAGCGTTGGCACCATGATCGAGATTCCGCGCGGCGCGCTCACGGCCGACGAGATCGCGTCCACCGCCGAGTTCTTCAGCTTCGGCACCAACGATCTCACACAGACCTGCCTCGGTATGTCGCGGGACGACTCCGGCTCTTTCCTGGGCGCCTACCAGGAGAGCGAGATCATGAAGAAGAACCCATTCGCCTCGATTGACCAGACGGGCGTCGGCCAGCTCATGC
>JBAXLL010000173.1:0-5034 GCA_037134835.1 Verrucomicrobiota bacterium | reverse complement strand
CGGGCACCCCGCGGTGGCGGACAAAACATTTCTTATTTCCATCGGGGACCGCACCCTCGGCGGTCTCATCGCCCGCGACCAGATGGTCGGCCCGTGGCAGGTGCCTGTCGCCGACTGCGCCGTGACAGCCGCCGCCTTCGATGTCTATACCGGCGAAGCGATGGCGATGGGCGAACGCACGCCGGTCGCAGTCAATCACGCCGCCGCCTCCGCCCGTCTCGCCGTCGGAGAGGCGCTCACGAATCTCGCCGCGGCGCAGGTCGGCGACCTCGGCAAGGTGAATCTCTCCGCCAACTGGATGGCCGCGCCGGCTATCCCAGGCGATGGCGCGGATCTCTATGCCGCCGTTCAGGCTGTGGGGATGGAGCTCTGTCCTGCCCTCGGCATCACCATTCCCGTCGGCAAGGACTCGATGAGCATGAGCACCGTCTGGAGCGTCGGAGGCGACCAGCAGCGCATGACCGCACCAGTCTCGCTAATCATCTCAGCCTTCGCCCCGGTCGGGGACATCCGCCTATCGCTCACGCCACAGCTCCGCTACGATCCTAAGCCAAACCATTTCAACGCGAAGGACGCGGAGAGCGCACAGAAATGCAATTTTACTTCTCCTGCGCACTCTGCGGACTCCGCGCCCTCCGCGTTGAAAGATTCCGCCTCCGATCTCATCGGCGAGACCGTCCTCCTCCTCATTGACTTGGGCCGCGGCAAGCGCCGCCTTGGCGGCTCCATCCTCGCCCAGACGGTCTCCCAGATGGGCGAGGCGACCCCTGACGTGGACAATCCGAAAGACCTGAAAAATTTCTGGAACGCCATCCAGCTCCTTGGCCGCCAGAAAAAACTCCTCGCCTATCACGACCGCTCCGACGGCGGCCTGCTCGCCACCGTGGTCGAAATGGCCTTCGCCGGCCATACCGGCGTGGATCTCGAGATTCCGAACGGCCACGAGGTTTTCTCGTCCCTCTTCAATGAAGAGCTCGGAGCCGTGATCCAAATTCGTGCCGCCGATCTCGACGATGTCTGCCTCACCCTGCGTGAACATGGCTTCAAGGCCTGCACGACGCGCATCGGCACGCTCAACCGCACCCAGGCCGTCCGGGTCTTGCGCGGCGGCAAAGTCATCTTTGAGGATAGCCTCTTCGCGCTCCGGGCGGTCTGGTCCGATGTCACCCGCCGCATCGCGACGATGCGCGACAACCCCGCCTGCGCCGGGCAGGAGCACGAGCTGCGCCTCGATCCGGAAAATCCCGGCATCACGCCTAAAATCACCTTTGATCTCGGAGCCGGTTTAGCCACGGAGACACCGAGGACGCAGAGTCCAGCATCGGCTTCGTCCGATCTCCGTGCCCTCGGTGCCTCTGTGGTTCAAAAAAATCGGCCTCCGATTGCGATTTTGCGCGAGCAAGGGGTGAACGGCCAGGTCGAGATGGCCGCCGCGTTCAGCCGCGCCGGCTTCAAGGCTGTTGACGTCCACATGACCGACATCCTCAGCGGTCGGGTCGCGCTGAAAGATTTCCGCGGCCTCGCCGCCTGCGGCGGTTTCAGCTACGGCGACGTGCTCGGGGCCGGCGAGGGCTGGGCCAAGAGCATCCTCTTCCATGAACGCGCCCGCGCTGAATTTGCCGCCTTCTTCGCGCGGGAGGACACCTTCGCCCTCGGGGTGTGCAACGGCTGCCAGATGATGAGCAACCTGCACTCGATCATCCCCGGCTCCGGCCACTGGCCGCGTTTCGTGCAGAACCGCAGCGAGCGTTTTGAGGCCCGTTTCGCCTCCGTCAAAATCGAGCGGTCGCCCAGCATCCTCTTCGCGGGCATGGAGGGATCGGTCATTCCCATCGCCGTCGCCCATGGCGAGGGCTACGCCGAGTTCGCTGACACCGCCGCCGCGCGCGCGTGCAGCGACAGCGGCCTCGTCGCCGCCCGCTTCGTGGACAATCATCACCAAGTTACGGAGCACTACCCGCTCAACCCCAACGGCTCCCCCTTCGGCCTGACCGCGCTCACGACGACGACTGGCCGGGTGACGATCATGATGCCCCATCCGGAGCGCGTCTTTCGCTCCGCCTGCATGAGCTGGCACCCCGCCGACTGGCCCGAGGATTCCCCGTGGATGAAACTTTTCCATAACGCCCGGGCGTGGGCCGGGTGAACTGGGTGGAGGCCTTCGTCATGACACCCCCCTGCAACTCAACTTCCTTGCATGGCCGGTCTGTCCTCCGCCTCACCACCGGGCTCATGGCCCTGATCCTCTGCGGCTGCGTCTCAACCTCGGCGCCTCGATCCGCAAGGAATCCGCCCCGCGAGGCCGGCGAGGGTTTGGACGGTTCCTCGCGCGCTGTCGGGACGATGCTGGAAAGTGTCATCGCCCGGGCCAGGATTCCGGGCATCGCGGCGGTGGTTCTGCGGGGCGACGAAATCGTTGCCCAAGGTGTCGCCGGTGTGCGCAAACGGGGTTCGCCCGAGGCCATCACCCTGGCCGATCAGTTTGAGCTCAGCTCCTGCACCAAGGCGATGACCGCCACGCTGGTCGCGATGCTGGTCGGTGAAGGCAAACTGGGATGGGACACCACCCTGGCGGAAATCTTTGACAATGCTGGCACGAGGCTCGATCCTGCCTGGAAGACCGTGACGGTCAGGCAGCTGCTGGAGCAGCGCGCGGGCATCACCGGTTCCGATGTGTTCACTTTTTTTGCGAGCGTTCATTCGGCCCCGAATGACCTGCCCCGGCAGCGCAGGGAGTTTGCCCTGAGGCTGCTGTCCCGGCGACCCGATATCCCTCCCGGCACCAAGTTTGTCTATTCTGCGACCAACTACATTCTGGCCGGCGCCGTGTTGGAAAAAATCACCGGCCGTTCCTGGGAAAATCTCATGCGTGAACGGCTTTACGTCCCGCTCGGCCTCGCCAGCGGTGGCTTCGGCCCGCCGGGCACACCCGGCACCGTGGATCATCCGTGGGGTCATGGCCGTCGCCGCCTTTTCTCCCTGCCCATGCCCGGATGGAGCGACACCCCCTTCGATCCCGGCAGCAGCAGCGCCGACTATCCCATGGCCGCCGCGCCCGCCGGGATGGCGCACCTGAGCATCACCGACTGGGCGAAGTTTGTCGCGTTGCACCTGCGGGGCGACCCGGCCAACCCGCAGCGGCAGGTGGCGCTGCTCAACCCGGACGCATTTGCCCGGCTGCACACGCCGGCGGCTGGGGAGGGCGACTACGCCGGCGGCTGGTTTGTGGGCGCGAGGAAATGGGCCAAAGGCATGCGTCCCGAGGACACCGGCCGCGTCATCTTTCACGCCGGGGACAACGGCCGGTGGAGCACAGTCGTCTGGGTGGCGCCCGAAATAGATTTTGCGATGCTGATCGCCTGCAACCGCACGGACATGGCGGAGCCGCTCGACGAAGTCGCCCGGGAGCTGTTGCGGATGACGTTGAACTCGCCCGCCGTGAAATGACGGTCTTCCGCAGCGCCTGCATGAGCTGGCGCCCCGCCGACTGGCCTGATGATTGAGACCGCACTTGCCAGCAAAACCGCCATCGCCACGGTTGCACCATGCCGCCCAACCCACAAGCCGCCCTCCGCTTTCTCGGCCCCCAGCTCCGTGACCACGGCGGCAAAGCCGAAGTTGCACCCGGCTGCTGGCTGCTGTTTGCCGTCGAGGTGGCCGACACCCCAGGCAACGAGGTCGCCCGCGCCCTGCTCGCCGAAGCCGGCTTCCCGCATCACGCCGGCTCATCCGATGACGACGGTTGGGTGCTTTACTATGTGGACGAAGTCCATCGCCCGCTCGCCGTCCACTGGCTCGACGACTGCGCCAGAATCGCCGCCGGCGAAATCCGCCCCGTGGCGCCCGCCCAGCAGGCGCTCATCCACGAGATCATTGCGTCGGACAAACCCCATCGCGCCGCCAAACAGCTCGCCGACCTGCACGAACAGGGCAAAATCTGTGCCGGCCTCATCCGCGACGCCGGCGATGCCCGCGCGCTGCTCGACCGGCTGCATGCCCGCGAACCGTTGTTTTTTGCCGCGTTCCAGACGCTGCTCACCCACCTCCTGTTCGACCTGGTCGTGCTGCACCGGCAGCTCATCGCGGAGGACGTGGAGCTGAAAAACGAAATTGTGAAGGCCGGCCTGTCGCGCGACCCGTTTCTGCAAAGCCGGCAGGACGCCACCGTCGTGGTCCGCAACGAGCTCCTGCGCTTCCGCATGATCAATCCGCTCGACCAGCAGAAAAACACCTCGATCACCAACCCTTACGCCGTCTATCTGGAAATCGTGCGGGAAGGCGACACCATCACCGCGCCCATCGCCGGGCTCAACGTCACCCTGCCACGGGAAGATTTTCTTGATGCCGTCCGCTCCATCCGGCGCAACGTCTATCAAGGGGTGCCGTTTGCCAGCTTCGACACCCAGGCCCCGTGGATGAATGAGCGCATCGCCCATTCCTTCCGATTCATCAAGCAACGGCTGGACTCGCATCCGGAACTCACCACGCTTGATGGCCTCTACATGATCGAACGCGCCGTCTGACCACGCAGCCTGGCTCTATTTCAGATGCGCCCCAAAATCCTCGTCGTGGACGACGCCAAGGCCGTGCGTCTGCTCGCACGAACGGCCTTGGCCCCCTATGATTGTGAAATCAGCGAGGCGGCCAACGGGTACAACGCCCTCTTCCTCATGGAAAAGAGCCTGCCCGGCCTGATCCTCCTCGACGTCAACATGCCGGTGATGGACGGCCTGGAGCTGCTCACCCTGCTAAAATCCAAGCCCGCGCTCGCGGCGATCCCGGTGATCATGCTCACCTCTCCCGCCGATCACGGCGTGCGTGTCCAGCTCATGGCCCTCGGCATCCATGACACCGTGATGAAACCCTTCACCGCCGCTGCGCTTGCTGAATCCATTCGCCGCGTGCTCGCCTTGGAACCGCTCCCCCTCTCCGCGCCGCCGCAGGCCTGAGCCTCACAGCCGCCCAAGGGCGATGGGTCTTTTTCGTTTGTCCCGTAGGCCGCGAGCTTGCTCGCGCTCCGACCGAAAGCGCCTG
>JBAXLL010000172.1:0-5100 GCA_037134835.1 Verrucomicrobiota bacterium | reverse complement strand
GGCCGGGACGGTGCGCGCATCGTGCAGGTGTTCGGGACGCAGGCCGAGGACGACATTGAGGGGAAGCTGCGCAGCGCGGAGCGCGGAGTGCGGAAGGGCCAGAGAGAGCGGCGGGGCGGCGGTGCTCACGAAGCGGAATGCCCTATCACTTTTTTCGAGGGTGCCGGGGATGAGATTCATCGCCGGACTGCCGATGAAACCGGCGACGAAGAGGTGGGCGGGATGATGGTAGAGTTCGAGCGGCGGGGCGACCTGCATGATCTGGCCGTCCTGGATCACGCAGATGCGGTCGCCCATCGTCATCGCCTCGACCTGATCATGGGTGACATAGATCATCGTGGCGCGGAGGCGCCGGTGGAGGCGGATGAGCTCGGCGCGGGTGGCGGTGCGGAGCGTGGCGTCGAGATTCGAGAGCGGCTCGTCAAAGAGGAAAACTTTGGGTTGGCGGATGATGGCACGGCCGACGGCCACGCGCTGGCGCTGGCCGCCGGAAAGGGCCTTGGGCAGGCGGTCGAGCACGCCATCAAGGCCGAGCTGAGTTGCAATCGCACGGACGCGGGTCTCGATTTCGGTCTGCGGGAGTTTCTGCAGCCTGAGGCCGAAGGCGAGGTTGTCGAAGACGGTGAGGTGCGGGTAAAGCGCGTAGTTTTGGAAAACCATCGCGAGGTCCCGGTCCTTGGGCGGCACGTCGTTCACGACGCGGTCGCCGATGGAGACGGTGCCGGCATCGGCGGTCTCGAGGCCGGCGATGAGGCGGAGCAGGGTGGACTTGCCGCAGCCCGAGGGTCCGACGAGCACCATGAATTCACCGTCCTCGATGGTGAGGGTCAGGCCATGCACGGCGGGCCGGCCACCGGCGGTGCCAGGGTAGGTCTTGGAAACGTGATCGAGGACGACGCGGGCCACGGCGCGAGGGAAGGGGTTTATCCGGCGCAGGACGAGGACTGAAAGGGAAAAATTTGCAACCCGGCTCCCGTCAAGCGGTGCGGTGCAGCCGGGCGAAAAGATTCAGATAGGCGGCGGCCTGTTTCGCCGGGGAAAATGACTCTCGGGCAAAGCCGCGGGCGGCGGAGGCGAGGGAGGTGCGGCGGGCGGGGTCGGTGAGAAGCGGTGTGAGCGCGGCGAGAAAGGCGCCGGCATCACCGGACGGGACCGCCCAGCCGGTCTGGCCGGGGAGAAAACATTCGCGCACGCCGCCGACATCGCAGGCAACCGCGGGGAGGCCGTGGGCCTGCGCCTCGATGAGAAAATTGGGGAGGGACTCGGATTGTGAGGCGAGCACGGCGATATCGGCGGCGGAGTAAAGCGGGGTGGGGTCGGCTTGAAAGCCGAGATATTTTACGCGGCCAGCGAGGCCGAGCTGGTGCGCGAGGGCGGCGCAGGCGGGGCGGGTCTCGCCCTCGCCGGCGAGCCAGAGCTGCCAGTCCGCATCGCGTGGGAGACGGGCGGCGAGTTCGACGAGGGCCCGGTGGTTTTTCTCCGGGCGGAACATGGCGACGCAGAGGAGGACGGTGGTTGCATGGGTGGCGTGATGGGCGGCGCGGAGGGCAAGGCCGGCGGGACTGGAATGCGGAGTGCGGAGTGCGGAGCTCGGGATGTCTGAGGTCGGGGCGGATGGCGTGAGGCCGGAAGGAGTTTCAGGATTCGCAAGGGTCATCGTGTCCCACGCTGAGTCCGGAGGGAAGACGAGCGAGTTGTGGATGACGGTGATTTTCTCCGGCGGGACGGCGTACTTGGCGGTGAGCACCCGGGCGGCCTCGTGGCTGTTGGCAACGACATGGCCGGCGAGGAGAAGGGAGCGGCGGTAGAGGTGGGGAAGCCTTTTCCCGGTGCGCATGGTGGCGATGACGGTGGCGTGCGGCAGCCGTCGTTGCAGCCCACCGGCACGGCAGTTGGCCATGCGACCCATGCAGAGGATCACATCGGGAGCGAGGTGGGTGACGAAGCGGGCCAATGCAGGGGCAAACCAGTCCAGGTGAGTATCAAAGGGCTGGAGCGTGTGACGGGCGACAGCCGGTGCGACGGTCGCGGCCAGCGCACCGCCGGGGCGGAAGGTGAGCAGCGTCGTCGCATGGCCGGCGGCGGCAAAGGTATGGGCGAGCAGCACGGATTGCCGCTCGGTGCCGCCGCTGCGGAGATGGTCTTGGACGACGAGGATTTTCATTGCCGGGCGGCGCGACGCGATGGAGGTTGGAGGCTCAGGATCTCATGCCGATGGCGTCCCAATCCAAGTTTTCCCTCCCGAACCTGTTGCTGCGCTGGGCCGTCCTCGCGCTGGGGGTGATGCTGGCGACGAACCTGGTAAATGGGATCCGTTGTGATGACGGCGCGACGCTGGTCAAGGTCGTGTTGCTGCTGAGCCTGTTCAACGCGGTGCTCCGGCCGCTGCTGCTGCTGTTCACGTTGCCGTTCATCCTGCTGACGATGGGGCTGGGCGTGCTGGTGATCAATGCCATGTTATTTCTCTGGGTCGGAAGCGGGATGGTGGCGGGATTCCATGTCGCGGGGTTCTGGCCGGCGCTGTGGGGTGCGCTGATCGTGAGCCTCACGAACATGGTGGCGGGCGGGTTGTTTCGCGGTCCGCCGCGTCCACCCCGGCGCGGCCCGCCGGCCTCGCCGGCGGGCGGGGGTGGTGACGTGATTGATATTTGAAAGCTCACGCCATCGTCATCACCAGTGGAACCAGTGGAGAGGCAACATGGGCAAGGCATCCAAGATGATCAAAGCAAAGATCAAGCTGATCAGGGCCACAAAGCCGCGCTCATTTTTTTCCATCTGTCGGACTGTCGTTCCTTGATCTGAAAGATCAACGCAAGTCCGGCTAGGATCGCCGTGAGCAAGAGCACAACACCGCCGCACCATTCGGGCGTGTTCATTGTAAAGAATAGGGTAGAAAATAGAGACGCCAAACTGAGGTAGAGGCACTTTTTCGAGGCCGGAATTTTCTTTGGACGCTCATCTTGGCCGGGATTCATGCGACGAAAGCACCAAACATAGTCGGCTAAGGCAAGTCGCAGATTCCATTTGACCGTTTCAGCCGTGATGCGATTTTCCAGCCATGGCTGAAACTACGGAATACGATCTCATTGTCATCGGTGGCGGACCGGCGGGCTACGCGGGCGCGATTCGCGCCGGGCAGCTCGGCAAAAAAGTCGCGTGCATCGAGCTGGAACGCGCGGGCGGCACCTGCCTCAACTGGGGCTGCATCCCGACCAAGGCGCTGCTTAAGAGCGCGGAGCTTTACCAGAAGTTCAAGAAGGCCGAGACCTACGGGTTGAGCGTGGCCGGCGTCAGCTTCGACTTTGCCAAGGTCATGGAGCGCTCGCGCAATGTGGCCGGCCAGATGGCCAGGGGCATCGAGTTTCTCTTCAAGAAAAACAAGGTGGATTATTTCGTCGGCGCCGGGCAGGTGAGCGGCAGCGGCATGGTCTCGATCACCGCGGGCGAGCACAAGGGCAAGTTTCTCAGGACCAAAAACATCCTCATTGCCACCGGCTGCAAGATGCGCCGGATCCCCGGGGTTGAGGTGGATGGCGTGCGCGTGATGACCTCGCGCGAGGCGTTGGCGGCGAAAACGCTGCCCAAGTCGGTCATCATCGTCGGCGCGGGCGCGATCGGGGTGGAGTTCGCCTATTTTTACAACGCTTTCGGTGCGAAGGTCACCCTGGTCGAGATGCTGCCGCAGATTTTGCCGGTGGAGGACGAGGAGGTGTCAAAGACGCTGCACCGGTCGTTTGAAAAACAGGGTGTGGCCGTCCACCTCGGCACCAAGTGTGAAAATTTCCGCGTCGGCCAGGACTCGGTAAAAGTTGACCTCGTCGCCGGTGACCAAAAGACCGGTGTCGAGGCGGAGTTGCTGCTCTCGGCCATCGGTGTCGTGCCCAACCTGGAGGGGGTGCTCGCCCCCAACCTCAAGCCCGAGCTGGACCGCGGCTATCTCAAGGTTGGCGATGACTACCAGACCACCTTGCGGGGCATCTACGGTGCGGGCGACATCATTGGGCCGCCGTGGCTGGCGCACGTGGCGACGTTTGAGGCCATCAATGCCGTCAACGGGATGTTCGGCCACGGTACGCCGCGGCGGGTGAAAAACTTCCCCGGCTGCACCTACTGTCAGCCGCAGGTCGCCAGCATCGGGCTCACGGAAAAGGCCGCGAAGGAAAAGAAGCTCGATTACCGGGTGGGCAAGTTTCCGTTCACCGCTTCCGGCAAGGCCGTGGCGTCGGCGGAGAGCGAAGGATTCGTGAAGGTGCTCAGCGACGTGAAGACCGGGGAGATTTACGGTGCGCACATCATCGGCAGCGAGGCGACCGAGCTGATCGCCGAGTACGGGCTGGCGATGGAGCTGGAGGCCGGGGTGGAGGAGATCCACCAGACCATCCACGCGCACCCGACCCTGAGCGAAGCCGTGATGGAGGCCGCCGCCGCTTCGCTGGGCGAGGCAATTCACATCTGAGTGCAGGATCATCACCTCGGTTTCACGTTGCGTGGCGTTGAAAAGCCCGTGGATTGGGACTGTGAATTTGCATGTCCTCCCGGCCGGGCCGATCCAGACCAACGCCTACCTGCTCACTGCGCCGGAACGGGGCGAGGCGGTGCTGATTGACGCGCCCGGCGGGGTCTGGGCGGAGGTCGCGGCGATTTTGCACCAGGAGAAATGCCGGCTTGGCGAACTCTGGTTCACCCATGGCCATTGGGACCACATGCAGGGCGGGGCGGAGGTCGTGCGCGAGTCCGGCGCACGGGTGAGCTCGCACCCGGATGACCGGGTGCTTATTGAGACGCCGGAGGTGATGAAACAGTTTATGGGCGAGGATCTCGGGCTGGAGCCGGTCAAAGTGGACCGTTGGCTCAGGCAGGGGGACAGGCTCGCGGCGCTCGGCCTGACGGCGGAGGTGCGGCAGGTGCCGGGACATTGTCCGGGGAGCGTGCTGTTTTATTTCGCCGCCGCGCGGGCGGCTTTTGTGGGCGACGCGCTCTTTAAGGGAAACATCGGCCGGACGGATTTGCCGGGAGGAAGCTTTGAGCTGCTGGAGAAATCCATCCGCGATCAAATTTACACGCTGCCCGATGAGACGGCCGTTTTCCCCGGCCATGGAC
>JBAXLL010000171.1:0-5108 GCA_037134835.1 Verrucomicrobiota bacterium | reverse complement strand
GCCCATCAGGTAGCGATCGCACTCTCTCGCGGCGCCGCGGCCCTCGTTGATGGCCCAAACGACCAGGCTCTGACCGCGGCGGCAGTCGCCGGCGGCGAAGACACCTTTCAAGCTCGTCGTGTATTTCTCAAACTCGGCCTTCACATTGCTGCGGGCGTCGGTCTCCAGCTTGAGCTCCTTGAGCAGGGGCTGCTCCGGCCCGAGGAAGCCCATCGCCAGCAGCACGAGCTGCGCGGGGCGGGTCTTCTCGGTGCCAGGGACTTCCTTGGGGATGAATTGGCCCTTGTCATTTTTCTCCCACTTGATCTCGACCGTCACCAGCTCTTTCACTGCACCGTTGGCGTCACCGATGAATCTTTTCACCGTCGTGAGATAGATGCGCGGATCAGCGCCGAACTTCGCGGCGGCCTCCTCCTGCCCGTAATCGAGCTTGTAGGTCTTGGGCCATTCCGGCCAGGGGTTGTCCGCCGCTCGCTCGGTCGGGGGCTGAGGCAGAATTTCAATCTGCAGCAGGCTCTTGCAACCGTGGCGCATGGACGTGCCGACGCAGTCCGTGCCGGTGTCGCCGCCGCCGATGACGACGACGTCCTTGCCCTGGGCGTGGATCGGGCCGTGCTCCGTGCCACCGTTGAGCAGCGCCTTCGTGTTGGCCGTGAGAAAATCCATGGCGAAATGGACGCCCTTGAGGCCGCGGCCCTCGATGGGCAGGTCGCGCGGCTGGGTCGCGCCGGTGCAGATGACGGTCGCGTGGTATTCCTTGAGGAAAATCTGCGGCTCAACGTTGTCGCCGACGTTGGCATTGCAGATGAACTTGATCCCTTCCTCCTCCATGAGCTTCAGGCGGCGCTCCACGACCTCCTTCTTGTCGAGCTTCATGTTCGGGATGCCATACATGAGCAGGCCGCCGGGGCGGTCGGCGCGTTCGAACACGGTGACGCTGTGGCCGGCGCTGTTGAGCTGCGACGCGGCCGAAAGGCCGGCGGGGCCGGAGCCGATGATGGCGACCTTTTTTCCGGTACGGACCTTGGGCGCCTGCGGGATGACCCAGCCCTCGTCCCAGCCGCGGTCAATGATGGACGCCTCGATGTTCTTGATCGTGACCGGCGGCTCATTGATGCCGAGCACACAGGATCCCTCGCAGGGTGCGGGGCACACGCGCCCCGTGAACTCGGGGAAGTTGTTGGTCTGATGCAGGCGGTCGAGCGCCTCGCGCCAGCGCCCGCGGAAGACGAGGTCGTTCCACTCCGGGATCAGATTGTGGATCGGGCAGCCCGAGGCCATGCCGCTCACCAGCTTGCCGGTGTGGCAAAAGGGCACGCCGCAGTCCATGCACCGCGCGCCCTGATGGCGGAGGTTTTTCTCCTCCATGTGGAGATGAAACTCCTTCCAGTCACGCGTGCGCTCAAGCGGCGTGCGGTCAACGGGAAGCTCGCGCAGGTATTCGATGAAGCCGGTAGGTTTGCCCATGGAAAAAATTTACGATGTACGGGTGACGGTGGACTCAGTTGCCTCCGACCCGCGACAGATCGCGGGCGTTTTCCTCAAAGGCGGCGAGGAGCGCCTCGTCGCCGGTGAAGCCCTGCGCGCGCGCCTTGTCAATGCACGCCAGCATGCGCTTGTAGTCCTTGGGCATGACCTTGATGAACTTCGGCACGAGCTTCGCCCAATCGGCGAGGACCTGCCGGCCGCGGGCGCTCCGGGTAAAGTCAACATGCCGCTCAATGAGCGCGCGCAGCTCCGCGATCTCGGCGGGGGTTTCGACCTTTTCCAAGCCCACGCCCTGCTGGTTGATGTGGGCGGGGAGGTCGCCGCGCTCGTCGAGCACATACGCCACGCCCCCGCTCATGCCGGCGGCAAAGTTGCGGCCGGTGCCGCCCAGCACCACGACGCGGCCGCCGGTCATGTATTCGCAGCCGTGGTCGCCCACGCCTTCGACGACGGCGCTGACGCCGGAATTGCGGACGGCGAAGCGCTCGCCGGCCATACCGCAGATGAAGACCTCGCCGGCGGTGGCGCCGTAGAGGGCGACGTTGCCGACGATGATGTTCGCCGACGGCACAAACGTGGCGGCGGCGGGCGGGAAGACCGCGATTTTGCCGCCGGAAAGTCCCTTGCCGACGTAGTCGTTGGCGTCGCCCTCGAGGGAGAACGTCATGCCCTTGGGCATGAACGCGCCAAAACTCTGGCCGGCGGAGCCCTTGAACCGGACGCGAATCGTGTCCTCGGGCAGCCCGGCCACGCCGTATTTCTTCGTGATCTCGCTGCCAGTGATGGTCCCGACGACACGATGGACGTTGCGGATGGGAACCTCGGCAACGACCTTTTCCCCGCGCTCCAGGGCGGGCGCGCAGATGCCGAGGAGCGTCGTCACGTCGAGCGACTTGTCGAGGCCGTGGTCCTGCTTCATCGAACAGAAGCGGCCGACCTCGGGGCCAGCGTCGGGCGAGTAGAGGATGTTGGAAAAATCGAGCCCCTTGGCCTTCCAATGATCCACGGCCTTGCGCGGCTCCAAGCGGTCGGTGCGTCCAATCATCTCCTCGATGGTGCGGAAGCCAAGCGACGCCATGAGCTCACGGGCCTCCTCCGCGATGAAGCGCATGAAGTTGACGACATGCTCCGGCTTGCCGGCAAACTTGGCGCGCAGGCGGGGGTCCTGCGTCGCGACCCCCACCGGGCAGGTGTTGAGATGGCAGACCCGCATCATGATGCAGCCGGTGGCGACGAGCGGCGCGGTGGCAAAGCCGAACTCCTCGGCCCCGAGCAACGCGGCCATAATAACGTCGCGGCCGGTCTTGAGCTGGCCGTCCGTCTCGACGACAATGCGCGAACGGAGATTGTTCAGCACGAGCGTCTGGTGCGTCTCGGCGAGGCCAAGCTCCCAGGGCAGGCCGGCGTGCCAGATCGAATTCTGCGGCGACGCGCCGGTGCCGCCGTCGTGGCCGGCGATGAGGACGACGTCGGCGTGCGCCTTGGCGACCCCGGCGGCAATGGTGCCGACCCCCACCTCGGCGACGAGCTTCACGCTGATGCGCGCGGCCCGGTTGGCGTTCTTCAAGTCGTGGATCAGCTCCGCGAGATCCTCGATGGAGTAGATGTCGTGGTGCGGCGGCGGCGAGATCAGGCCGACGCCCGGCGTGGAGTGGCGGGTCTTGGCGATCCACGGATAAACCTTGGAACCAGGCAGTTGGCCGCCTTCGCCGGGCTTCGCACCCTGCGCCATCTTGATCTGGATCTCACGGGCGCTGACCAAGTATTCGCTTGTGACACCGAAGCGGCCGGACGCGACCTGCTTGATCGCGGAGTTCTTTGAGTCGCCGTTGGCCATCGGCAGGAAACGCTCGCTGTCCTCGCCACCTTCGCCGGTGTTGGACTTGCCGCCGATGCGGTTCATGGCGATGGCGAGGGTCTCGTGCGCCTCCTTGGAGATTGAGCCATAGGACATCGCGCCGGTCTTGAACCGCTTCATGATGGTCTCTACAGACTCGACCTCGGCGAGCGGGACCGCCTCGGACGGCTTAAAGTCGAGCAGGCCGCGCAATGTGCAGTAATGCTGCGACTGGTCGTTCACCAGCTTCGCATATTCCTTGAACGTGGCGTAACTCCCCGTCCGGACGGATTTCTGCAGCCGGTGGATAGACTCGGGATTAAACAGGTGAAACTCGCCGTCGTCGCGCCACTTGAATTGGCCGCCGGCCGGGAGCGAGTGGTGGTTGGCCTTGCGGTCGGCGAAAGCCGCCCGGTGCCGGATCGAAACTTCCTGAGCAATGACGTCCAGGCCGATGCCGCCGACGCGCGAGGGCGTCCACGTGAAATAATGGTCAATGACATCCTGCCGCAGCCCGACGGCCTCGAACACCTGCGCGCCACGATAGCTCTGGATGGCGGAGATGCCCATCTTCGACATGACCTTGACGACGCCCTTCGACGCGCCCTTCACGAAATTTTTGCACGCGGCCTTGTGGTCCACGCCCGTGATGAGGCCCTCGTGGATGAGGTCATCAATCGTCTCAAAGGCGAGGTAAGGGTTGATCGCGCTGCAACCATAGCCGATGAGCAGCGAGAAATGATGCACCTCCCGCGCCTCGCCGGTCTCAAGCACCAGCGACACCCGCGTGCGGAGGCCCTCACGGATGAGGTAATGGTGCAGCCCGGCGATGGCGAGCAGCGCGGGAATGGGGGCAAGGTCGCGCGTCACCCCCCGATCGGAGAGGATGAGGACATTGACCTCGTCCTTCTCAATCAGGTGGCGGGCGGCGGCACACAGCTCGTCCATGCCCTTGGCCAGGCCTTTTTCCCCACGCGCGACGCGGTAGAGGATCGGCACGGTCTCGACCTTGAGGCCAGGCAGCTGCATCCGGCGGATCTTACCGAACTCCTCGTTGGTGAGCACCGGCCAGTCGAGCTCGACCCGGCGGCACGCAGTCGGGCCGGGCGAGAGCAGGTTGCCCTCGGAACCGAGCCGGGTCTCGGCCGAGGTGACGATTTCCTCGCGGATGCAGTCGATGGGCGGATTCGTGACCTGCGCAAAGAGCTGCTTGAAATAATCATAGAGCATCCGCGCCTTGTTGGAAAGGGCGGCGAGCGGGGTGTCGTTGCCCATCGAACCGACGGCCTCGACGCCATCGCGCGCAAGCGCAGTGAGGATGACGCGCTCGTCCTCGTGAGTATAACCGAAAGCGAGCTGGCGCTGCTGGAGCGTGTCGCGGTCGGGCGCGGGCAGCTCGGGTGCGGCCGGCAGGTCGTCAAGGTGCACGAGGTGCTGGTTGAGCCACTCGCGATAGGGACGTTCGGTGGCGAGGCTGTGCTTGAGCTCCTCGTCCTCGATGATGCGGCCTTGCGTCGTATCCACCAGGAACATCCGCCCCGGCTGGAGCCTGCCCTTTTGGACGATGTCGGCCGGCGGGATGTCGAGCACCCCGGCCTCGGAAGCGAGCACGACCAAGCCGTCCTTGGTGACGTAATAGCGCGCCGGGCGGAGGCCGTTGCGGTCGAGTACGGCGCCGACGACCCTGCCGTCGGTGAACGTGATATCGGCCGGGCCGTCCCACGGCTCCATGAGGCACGCGTGGTACTGGTAAAACGCCTTGCGCTGGTCGTCCATCGTCTCG
>JBAXLL010000170.1:0-5111 GCA_037134835.1 Verrucomicrobiota bacterium | reverse complement strand
CGCCTCCTCCACCCGCCCGCCGATGATCTGCCCCAACGCCGCGCCGACCGGGATGGCGATGTAAAAAAACGCGAGCGCATTGTTGCGCCGCGCCGGCGCGTAGAGGTCGGCAATCCAGCTGGGGCTCAACGTGGCGTAGCTCGCCTCGCCAAAACCGACGAGCACGCGGAAGGCGACGAGCGACCAAAACCCGCCGGCCAGGCCGGAAAAAACAGTGCCCAGGCTCCAAACCGCGACCCCGCCGGCGATCAGCCACTTGCGCGCCATGCGGTCGCCGAGCCAGCCGAAAAAGGGCGAGGTCACAAAGTAGCCGAGCATAAAGGCTGTGGCCAACGAACCGACCCGGTTGTCCGTGAGATGGAATTCCGTTTGGATTCGCGGCACGACCGCCGACAGCACCTGCCGGTCGAGGTAGTTGAACAGGTTGAGCCCCGTGAGTGCGAGCAACGCAAACCATGGGAGGGAAATTTTGGAGTCCGGCTTTGAACTCGGGGCAGTTGGCTGAGCAGGCACGGCGGTGTTCATGGGCAAAGCGGGTTGAAGTGGTCTCAGATTACCAGAACGAGACATGGGGGCGTTAATTGATAAAACTGATGCACGGCATCGCGCCGCGTGATGCACACGGCCCGCCCGGCAGAGCGCAACCCCCAAATCCACCCCGGCGAAAGTCACGCGCCAGCCCCGCAATGGATTAGTTTGAAACCCGGAAGCAGCGCGCCCGGACGTCACGCTCCACGCAAAACGGCCAAACTAACCCACTACCGCCAGCCCTGCAATTTGGTGTGGCGGCGCGCACCGCGTTGCAGGAAAATGCCCTCGCTTGCCATCGCCATCCCTGCCCGCTCCCTCCGCCGCGCCGCCCCACGCCGTCGTGCTCGCCTTCGACGCGAGCAACCGGCTCGCCGTGCGTCGACATGGTGGGGCGGCAGTGCTGCCGTTCACCGGCAACGATCTCACCGGGGCAATTCGCAGGCTGGAGACTGTATTTTCCGCGCACACGCCACCTGCGGAGTATTTCACCGCCACGGCCGACGGGCGCGACTGGCGGGTGTTTTTTGTGCAGGTTGTTGCCACTGCTGCGGCGGCGAATGAAACAGGTGTCGAGTTTTTGCCTATCGAGACCATTGAGGCCGGAGCCGCCGCCGCGCTGTCCGACCCGCTGCTGGCCGCCGCGTTCGCGGGCCTCGGGCCGCACCTCATCGAGATTCCCTACCTGCATCTCGGCGAAAATGATTTCATCTACAAGTTCCGCCCGCCGCAGGAACGCAACGCCGCCATCTACGCACAGGACGCCGCCGCCAGCATGCTGTATCACTCTCGCCTCTGTGCCGCCATCAAGACCCTCGCGCGCCAGCACGAGCGCACCGCCGCTGCGCCCGTCACGCTCGATTTCGGAGCGATCCGCTATGTCGTGCCCAGCCATTTTGGTTTCTGCCTTGGGGTCAAAAACGCCATCGAGCGCGCCTACGAGACCCTCGCAGAAAATCCCGGCCGCCGGGTGTTCATGCTCTCCGAGCTCATCCACAATCCCTTCGTCAACGAGGACCTCCTGCGCCGCGGCCTTCGCTATCTCCAGACCGACAAGGGCGTGCCTTATTTTGCCGACGGCACCACGGCCGGTTGCGGCCCGCTGCTCTGGGACACCCTGACTCCGGACGACCTCGTCATCATCCCCGCGTTCGGCGCGACTGACGAGGACAAGGCCCGGCTCGTGCGCAAAGGCATCGCCGTCTGCCAATACGACGCCACGTGCATGCTCGTCGAAAAAGTGTGGAAAGCCGCGCGCGCCTATGGCCGCGAAGGCCATACCGTCGTTATCCACGGCAAGCACGAACATGAGGAAACCAAGGCCACGTTCTCCAACACCCGCCGCCATGCCCACGCCGTCATCGTCCGCAATCTCGACGAAGCCCGTGCGCTCGGCGAGATCGTCGCCGCCGCCGACCCGGCCGCCGCACGCGTGCGCTTTCAGGCCCTCTTTGCCGGCCGCCATACGCCGGGCTTTGACGTCGCGCGCGACCTCGACCGCGTGGCCGTGGTCAACCAGACCACGCTCCTGATGAACGAAACCCTCGCCATCATCGAGCACCTGCGCGGCGTTTATCGCGCCAAGTTCGGCGATGACAACCGCGTGGGCGGCAGCAACCGGCGCGACACGCTGTGCTATGCCACCCAGGTCAATCAGGATGCGTTGAGCCGTGCGCTCGCCGAGCCGCTCGACGCAGCTTTCGTCATCGGCGGGAAAAACTCCTCCAACACCTACCAGCTCTTCCGTCTCTGCGAGCAAAAGCTGGGGCCGAAAGCGTTTTTCATCCAAAGCGAGACCAACATCCGCTCACGCGAGACGGTGGACCACTACCTCTACGTCGGCGCTGGCGCCGGCCGTACCGAGCCACGCCCGCTCTGGCCCGGGGAGAATGCAAACAGCGGCTTGGTGCCGAAACGCGTGCTGGTAACCGGCGGAGCCTCGTGCCCCGACGGGATTATTCAACAAGTCATCTCCCGGCTCAACTCGCTACTCCCGCCGTCGCAACTGCGCCCGGTGGAGTCGGTACTTGCCGGGCTGGAAAGCAGTGAGATGTAGGGCAGTAGCCTTGCTGCGCCCTGCCGTCACACTCTCATGTTTATCTTCGCGATGAGGGTTCAACTCCAGCGAACAGCAAACTCAATCTGGGTTCCATCGGCGGAAACTACGATCGAGCAGCCTCCCGCGACGTTAGGTTGCGGTTTAAGCAAATAATATGTGGTGGATTCTTCAGGAAAATGTTCCTTCAACTCCCCTTCCCTTACCCCCGGCGAGGCAGCAAGCCATGCAGTAATCACTTCCTTGCTCGCATCGAACGAACCTTTGAAAGTGCGCGTGAACGTACTGCCCTCGGTGTGAATCTTAAAATTCTTTGCCGCTGCCGGAAATGGCGCCAATCGTCCCCATTCAAGTGTGATTGTTACCATTTCCTTCAGCTTTTCAGGATTCCGATTATCCTGCTCATTGGTCGGCGAAAACCCGAACCGGAGACAACTTCGACCAGCTGCGAACACCACGACCACCACCATCCCAATCATGAAAATCTTGCGCCATTTCATGGGACAGAAGAATGCCTAGCTCAGATGCTCCAGTCGCCCGCCTCGCCGACGAGCAGCTCCTTCTTTTGGCGGGCGCGGATGACGAGGTCATCGCCCTTGTAGTAGGCGATGCTATGCGCGGGCACGGACTCGAGCAGCCAGACGTTGCCGCCGATCACAGAGTGCGCGCCGATGCGCGTGTCGCCGCCAAGGATCGTGGCGTGTGCGTAGATGGTGACATGGTCGCCGATGTCGGGATGGCGTTTCACGCCTTTCACGGGATTGCCCTGGCTGTCCACCTCGAAGGACTTGGCGCCGAGGGTGACACCTTGGTAGAGCTTGACGTGGTTGCCGATGGTCGCGGTCTCGCCGATCACAACGCCCGTGCAGTGATCAATGAAGAAATGGCTGCCGATGGTCGCGCCGGGATGGATGTCCGCACCGGTGCGCTCGTGCGCGTATTCGGTCAGCATGCGCGGCAGCAGGGGCACCCCGAGCCGGTACAGTTCGTGCGCGATGCGCTGGAGCGAGATGACGAGCACGCAGGGATAGGCGAGAATGATCTCTTCCGTGCTGCGCGCGGCGGGATCGCCGGCGTAGGCGGCCTGCACGTCCGTCTGCACCACGGAACGGATGGCGGGCAGACGGCCGAGCAGGTCCATCGCGAGCAGGGCGGCGCGCGGTGCGGCGTCAGGTTGCTTAGAAAAATTGAGTGCACGCTCGATGTCGGCGGTGAGCTGCATGCGAATTGCGGCGAGCCGTTGAGTGGTCAGCGCGGCGACCTGTTCGCGTTGCAACGGCTTCGCCTCGAAAAAGCCGGGGAACAACAGGTGCATGAAGTCGGCGGCGAGCCGGTTGACCGAGGCCTCGGACGGCAGGTTGCTGCCGTCGAAATGGTTGATCCCGCCGGTCTCCGCATAGGAGGCCAGCAGGGCGCGGGTGATATCATCGAGGGTCATGGCCGGGCGGAGGGCAAAGCGGATGAGGATTGTAGAGCGGTAGGTGGCCGTCAAACCTCGTTTCCGCTGTGTACCGTCGGAGCCTAGTCACCGGATTTTGAGAGCAAAACCCGCCCTAGGTTCACCCAGATATCACTAAATTAAAACTTGCGTATGGCCCGACATCTGATTGCCTCTGGATTGCAACAGGCCTGCAATCCCCTCACCATGCTCCGCCAAATCAAAATCATCGCCGCGCTTGCCACTTTGCCCGTGTGCGCCATGGCCCAGTCGGTCAGCACCGACCCGGTTGGCTTTGTTACCCTCACCACACTCTCGAATTCCGACACGATTTTCTCCACCCCGCTCGCCCGCTCCGAAGTGTTTCGCGGCTCGGTCTCCTCGCTCACCAGCGCCTCCGTCACGGCCGCTGGCGCGCCCGGTTTCACCGCCGGCGCGTTCGTCTATGCCTCAGGCACCCAGAGCAATACCTATTATCTCCGTTTCCGCACCGGGGCGAAAGCCGGCAGCTATTACACAGTGACAGCCAACACGGCCGATACCCTCTCCCTTGATCTTGCGGGCGATTTGCTGACCGGTGTGGCGGCTGGAGATGAGTTTGCACTCACCCCCTACTGGACGCTGGGCACAGTGTTTCCGGCAAGCGCGGCGGGAACGGCGTTTGAGGCGTCGGTCAATGCCGCCATCCGCAAGACAGAGATTTATTTTCCAAATCAAACGGCAACCGGCGTCAACCTGCCGATCTCCGCCACTTATTACTTCTCTGGAGGCGCGTGGCACAAGTTTGTCACCGGTGGGAATGTCCAGTCTTCCGACGACACCGTGCTGCTACCCGACTCCTATGTCATGATTCGCAACAAGTCGTTCACTGGTAAAATTACCGTGATGGGCGGCGTCGTGGGCGGCCTGCAAGTGTCCCCCATTAGCTCTTACAACTCGAACAAACAGGACAATTATGTCGCGATCACCTATCCGGTGGCCGTGAGTTTCCGCAACTCAGGCTTGGTCAACACCACGTCGCCCGCGACGGGCCCCGTCCGCAATTCCGTTAACGCGGCGATTCGCAGCGATGAGGTCTATGTTTACGAC
>JBAXLL010000169.1:0-5169 GCA_037134835.1 Verrucomicrobiota bacterium | reverse complement strand
TAATACAATCGCTTGCGAAAGCTCAATTGGCTCTTAACTGGACAGCCGTGAGGTACTTGCCACCAATCTTGACATTCATTCTGTTAAAAAGATCTAAGAGAGTGGCAGGCTGTTTCTTGGGTTTATTGAGTGCCGTTTTCCCGTGTTTTGTGATATATGGCGAAGGCATTGAATTATCTCCCGGAGATGCATATTCTTCGAGCTATTCGTATTGGATAGCTCTAAAAGTCGCGCCTATAATTCTTTGTGTGTCAGCAGCTCTATTTGCGATCATATCAATGATGAGTCCACGCAAGTGATCGTGAACTGTTCCCGACCAAATTGACATCGGGGTTTTGGCCGGAATGAGGTCGTATGATTTTTGCGCTGATTACCTGTTCCGTAAGCGTCGCCCCGGGTGACCCCTTGACAGACGCGTAGCTATGGTTGCAGCCAGACATATTTGTAGGGATGGAGGTCGAGCAAGGTGGGGAACCAGCCCTGGACCTTGGTGCTGCGGGCCGAAACATGGGTGTAATAGTAGATCGGGATGACCGGACATTCATCCACGAGGAGGGCGTCCATCTGCTGGTAGATTTCATAACGGGCTTCGCGCGAGGGGGCGGCGAGCGCGGACTGAAGCAGGCGGTCATACGCCGCGTTGGCCCAGAGTGTGTCGTTGTTGCCGTTGTCGGAACTCCAGATCTCGAGGAAGACGTGGGGATCCTCGTAGTCGGCAATCCAGGCGGCACGGGCCATCTGATAGTCATGCGTGTGCTGGGTGTCGAGATAGACCTTCCAGTCCTGATTCGCGAGCCGCACCTCGACCCCAAGATTTTCCCGCCACATCTGCTGCACGGCCTCACCCACGGCCTTGTGCGCCTCGCTGGTGTTGTAAATCAGCTCGATAGGCGGGCAGCCCTTGCCGTCGGGATAACCCGCTTCGGCGAGCAGCCGCCGGGCCTCGGTGAGCGCGGCCGTGCGGGCGGCCGGGTCGGTACCGCCCGGCAGGCGGGCGCGCGGGGCATAACCGGCGGTGCCGGGGTAGCTGACCGCGTAGGCGGGCTGCTGGTCGCCGCGCAGGATGTTTTTGACGATGGCCTCCCGGTCAATCGCCAGCGCTAGGGCACGGCGCACCCGCTTGTCCGTGAGCGGCGGCTTGGTCACGTTGCACCGGTAAAAATAAATGCCCAGATAGGGCTCAAGGTGAAACACATCGGGATATTGGCGGCGGTAGGTGTCAATTTTCGCCGGCGGCATCGTGTCGGTGACATCAATCCGGCCGGTCCGGAACGCCTGCTCCTCCGCAGTCATGTCATCAATGGGATAAAATTCGATGGCATCGAGTTTCACGGTGGCGGCGTCCCAGTAATACGGATTGCGGACGACGGTGATCTTTTGCCGAGGCTGCCAGTCCTTGAGCATGAAAGGGCCGTTGCCGACCAGCTGGCCCGGCTTGGTCCAGCCGTTCTTTTTCACCTCGGTCGAGCCGGACCGGGCGATGACCTTCACCGGGACTGGAAACCAGGCATTGTGGCACGCGATGATGTCGAGTAGATAGGGCGTAGGGTGGTTGAGCCGCACCACGACCGTGCGGGCATCGGGCGCAGCGAAGCCGACCTGGGAGAAATCTGTGAGCCGGCCTTCGTAGTAGTCTTTCGCGCCAACAACGAAATTATAAATGAGATAGGCATACTCGGAAGCCAGCCGGGGAGACAGCATCCGGCGCCACGAGTCGAGAAAATCCTGCGCCGTCAGCGGCGTGCCATCGGACCAGCGGGCGTTGGCGCGGAGATGAAACGTATAGACGAGCCCATCGGCCGAAATCTCCCATGACTCGGCGACGCCAGGCACCGGGTGCAGATCATGCGGGTCGGGCGCCAATAGGCCCTCGAACAGCGCCATCACAATCTTGCTCTCGGTGACACCCGTAATCGCCTGGGGATCGAGATCCTCCGGCTCGGCCCCATTGCCGAGGCGGAGAACGTTCGCGCGGGGCGCGACGGTGGCCGAGGCCGAATCTTTTTTGCCGCAGCCGGCAAAGGCGAGCAACAGGCCGGCGAAAATAGCGGCGTGAACACGAGAAAACATAGGTGAAGGAAAGTTGGCCGGAGATTAAGGTTGGAAGCGGAATGGGCCCAGGGGACGCAGCCCGGCACCCGCAGACCTCCTCTCACCCGCTCAAGGCACGGTGATGGTCGTGGTCGTGGTCGCCGTGCTCGCGCCGGCGGCGTTAATGGTACGCACCCGATAGACATACGAATCAGAACCCGCCGGATCCAAGAAACTGGTGGTGGTGGTGGAACCGACGACGATGAAGCTGGTACCCGGAGGCGAGACCGCCCGCTCAATCACATTGGCCCCGGAGGCAGGTGCCGTGGTAAAATTAAACACCACCCCGCCCAGCGACGAGCTGTAGTTCGCGGCAAAGGTCGGTGCCGCGAACGGAGCCACCAGTGTGGCCAGCGGGCTGATATTGAGCCGCATGAAACGCGCCGTGGCGCTCGCCACCGGCGCACTGTCGCGCACGGTCACACGGGCGACGTAGGTTTCCTGCACGTTGGTGTTGTTGCCGTCCACCGCGAGGACGAAGGGATTGTCCTTCAGGCCACCAAAGCCGGAGAGGCTGTGATTGCCCGACGTGCCACCGTAAGGCGGCGTAAGCGAGATGAGGGTGGTAGTCCCGGTGACAAAGGTCGGATCCGCCGAGGCCTGTACGTCAATCTGCACGTCGTTGGCGCGGATGTTGAAGTCAAAGGTTTCCGTGAGGTAGGTGTCGGTGCCGCCAGGGAGCACGGTGAGCGAGGGGAAGCCATTCTGCGTGGTCGCCTGAAAGAGCGTCTGCGGCGAACCCGCCAGTCCCTGGCCGAGTGCGAAGCCCTTGATGAGGGCGGCAAACGCGTTGCTCGTGGTGAAGGTGACGGCCGCGGACGAAAGGCCGATGGAGGTATTGCCGGTAGAGTTCGTCAGTGTACTGAAGATCGTCTGGCCAAAATATTCGCCGACATTCAACGCATCTGGCACGGTGGTGATCGAGAACGTGTTGCCATCGAACTGGAGGTTGGTCTCGCTCGACTCGGTGATGTCACCGTTGGGCTTCAAACTCGTGACATCCGAGTCCACAAAGGTACGGAAGTAGAATTTGAAGTTGCTGAGCTGCGGGGCCTTGGCGGCAACGGTGCCGGAATCTTCAGTGATGGCGGAACTGATGATACCGAGGCCGGCGAGGGTGTCGCGCAACGTGGGCAGATCCAGGAAGTGCGTCACGTCCGCGTGACCACCATTGGGATTCTGGCCGCTGACCTCGGGGAGAAAGAGGCTGTGCGTGACGGGCGGATAGGTCTTGACCACGATGCCCTGGGTCAGGTCGGTCGCGGAGGTGGCGATGCCCATCAGGGCGACTTGCACCTTGAACGGCTGGGAAGGCTGCACCGTACCGAGGCCCGTGTTGGCGATGGTGTAATTGACGAAGACGGAGTCCTCGGGGTGATAAGGCTGGTTGGCTGAGAGGCTCTGGAAGTTGGTGATGACGAGATCCGGCGCGCGCTGGATGATGTAGCCGGGGCCGAGCACCCGCGTGTTGTTGGCGAGCGTGAACTCGGTCTGGCCGGTCGCACCGGCGAGCCGAAGGAGCAAGAAATAATTGCCGCTCGGAATGTCGAACGGCAGGTTGATCTCGCCGTCGAAGACGGCCTCGTCGCCGAAGTCCAGTGTGTCGAGGTTGGCGAAGCTGCCGAGGTCAATGTCGTCGGCGTCGCCGAAGGTGCGGTTGGTCGACAGATGGATCTCAAGGTCGGCGGCGTCGAGGCCTGCACCGGGGGGAGCCGAGCGCAGCGGCGGAGAAATCCACGCCAAGGTTGGCGACGGTGATCGTGACAGGCAGGCGACCCGTGCCGTTGGCGTCGTCGAGCAGGTAGGTGCCGGTGGGGGCGATCACATCGGTGATGGCGAGGTCGAGGTTGGCGGGGGGGACGGCGGCGTAAGTGACGGTGAAGCCGGGGGTGTTGCGGTTGGTCGTGTTGGTGGGCGGCACAGGCGAGAGCACGGTGAGGCCGTCCACAAACACGGCGGACGCCGTGATTGTGCTGGCCTGCGCATAGACCCAGCTCAGCGTATGGGTGCCAGAACCGATGAGAAAGGCGACATTGGCCCAGTTCGTCGTGCCGGAGATAACCGCCTGCACGGGGTCGGTGAAGAACGTCGTTGTCGGCAGATTGGCCAGCTGGCCATCAATGAAGAAGCTCAACGTGTCCTGATTCGCCACGCTGTCGGCACGCCACCAAAAACTTACCACCGCCGGGCCACTGACCGGCACCTGCAAGGTGGCCTGCTGGCCCGTGGCGAGCACGGGGGAGCGGGCAACGGTGCCGGTCCCGGTGGGCGCGGTGCCATCGGCCGCACCAAACCAGGTGCCGTCGCCGCTGGTGGTAAAGCTCGGCAGGTCGAGATCGAGCCGGGCAAAGCTGGTGGTGGACGAACTGCCCTGCGCGTAGGTCCACGAGACCGTATGCGTGCCAGCCGGCACGGTGACCAGCTTGGGCTTGTAGGACGGCTGAAAACCAAAGAGTTTGGCGGCTGAGAGCGCGCTGCCATTGGCCCAAGTGGTGAGAACACTGCCGTTGCTCCAAAACGTCGGCGTCGTACCACTGGCAACAAAGACCAATCCTGCGGTGTTGGATGCCGCGCCAACGTTAGTAAAATTGTCGCCTGCGGTATAACTCACAATCTTGTAAGTTCTGCCCACAACCAAAGTGCCACTTGATTGCTGAGTCGTCCCAGTCGCCGTGAACACCGTCCCGGTCGTGTTTGCACTCGCGCCCACATTGGTGAAATCATCGCCAACTACGAAGCTCACGATCTGATAAGTCTCGCCGACCGTGAGCGTACCGCTCGTCTGGTCGGCCGGGGTGACCCCGTCGATGGCATAGGAAAGCGTATCAGTGGAACCAATGATCTGCCATGGTGCGTTGATGGTCGTCGGACCGCTAACGGTAAGGGTGAGCGTCGCGCTCTGGCCGGAGCTGAGCGTCGGGCTCTGGAACGCCGTGCCACCCGAGGCGCGCGTATCGGTGACCGAGAACCACTGGGCGTTGCCGCTGAGGGTAAACGTGCCGAAGTCGAAGGCGAGACCCGGCGCGTTGGTCTTTTGCAGGAAGACCTGCCGGGCAGAGGTGGCGACGATGCTGTCAC
>JBAXLL010000168.1:0-5225 GCA_037134835.1 Verrucomicrobiota bacterium | reverse complement strand
CGGCGCGATGCACGAAGTTCAGTTCGTTGGAAAAAAGGAAGAAATCCGGCCGCCGACGAGGGCGACCCTGCCGACGGCCTGACCAAGATCCTCGTGCTGCCCGGCCTGCCCACGCAGGAGCCGTTCCGCTCGCAGAGCGTGGCGCTGCTCCGGGAGCGCGGGGTGGACGCCATCGTCTCTTTCCGCACGATGCTGATCGACCTCATCGAAAAAACCGAGATCAACCGCAGCTACCGCAAGAGCGATGCGCTGCAGGTCATCCGCCTGCTCAAAAATTACGGCCTGCTGCGTGATCCCCAGCTTGAACTCGGCCCCACCTTGCGCGAACCGTCGCCACGAAAATCCAAGGCTCCCAGCTCAAAACCTGAAACGTGAGCAACGCGAAAATTCACCCGACCGCCATCGTCGAACCCGGGGTCCGCCTCGGCACGGACTGCGAAATCATGGCCTACGCCGTGATCACGCGGCATTGCGTGCTCGGCGACCGCGTCACGGTCTGGCCGCATGCGGTTTTGGGCGGTGACCCGCAAGACCTCAAGTTTGACCGCGCCATCACGTCCGGCGTCCGCATCGGCCCCGGTACGGTCATCCGCGAGAGCGTGACGGTGAACCGCGCAACCCGCCCCGGGGGCGAGACGGTCGTGGGGGCTGACTGCTTCCTCATGGCGGCGAGCCACGTCGGCCACGACTGCACGGTGGGCGACCACGTCATCCTCGCCAATGCCGCGTTGCTCGCCGGCCACGTGAGCCTCGGGGCGAACAGCTTCGTCGGCGGTGGCGCGGCGATTCACCAGTTCGTGCGCGTCGGCGAAGGGGTGATGATCGGCGGGCTGACCGCCGTGTCCCTCGACCTGCCGCCTTACGTGCTGGCGGCCAACCGCAACGAACTCGCCGGCCTCAACCTCGTCGGCCTGAAGCGGCGCGGCGTGGCGCGTGAGGCCATCGCCGAGCTGAAGGAGCTTTTTCGCACTGTGTGCGGCGCGACGGGCAACCCACGGGTGCTCGCCGCGGCGCGGCTGGCCGGCGCGCGTTCACCGGAAGCACGGCGGTTCCTGGAGTTCTTTGCCGGCAGCAAACGGGGCTTCGCCCGGACGCGCCAGACCATGGATAAAACGAGTGGCGATGAGTAAACTCGTCTTCACCTGCGGCGACCCGGCCGGCATCGGGCCCGAGATCATCGCGACGTGGCTGGCGGCGCATCCCGCCGAGGCGCGGGAGGTCGTGGTCGCCGGGAACCCACGCTGGCTCGCCACGCTGCCGCTCGGCGCGGGGCAGTGCCTCGCGGTCGGCCCGGCAGATTTTATCGCGACTCCGGGCCGTCCGACGGAGACTGGCGCGCGCGTCGCCTGGGACGCGATGGAGCGGGCCGCCGCCGGCTGTATCGCGGGGGAGTTTGCCGGCGTGGTCACCGGGCCGGTGAGCAAGGCGGAGCTGGCGCGCGTCGGATACCCGTTCCCCGGCCAGACGGAATTTTTCGCCGCCCGCTGGGGCGGGGAGCCGACGATGGCATTTTGCGGTGGGCGGCTGCGCGTCGCGTTGCTCACCTGGCACCTCCCGCTGCGCGAGGTGCCGGCGCAGCTCACACCGGAAAATTTTGCGCGCACCGTCCGCGCCGCCGACGAGCTGGCACGCGCCGACGGCATCGCTGCACCCCGTATCGGCGTATGCGGACTGAACCCGCATGCCGGCGAGGGCGGACTGCTCGGCACGGAGGAGCGCGACACCGTGGACCCGATCCTCGACGGATTGAGGCGCGGGTTTCCCGGGCTGTCGCGCACGCAGCCGGGTGACACGGTCTTTGCGCGCGCGCTGCGGGGCGAATTCGACGTGGTCATCGCGCTCTATCACGACCAAGGGCTCGCGCCACTGAAGACCGTGGATTTCGACGAAGCGGTGAATGTCACGCTCGGCCTGCGCCATGTGCGGACGAGTCCCGACCATGGCACGGCGTTCGGCATCGCCGGCCAGGGCAAGGCCAGTGGGCGCAGCTTCACTCACGCCGTCGGGGTCGCGCGCAGGCTTGCGCTCCGCCGCGCGATGGCACAATCTTTGCCGTGATCATGAAACTCCCGCCCGCCTTACTTGCGCTCGGTATGATCACCGCTTCGCTGCTGGGCAGCGGGTGCCTCACATCGGGAGCAATTCGAGATGCCGCGACACAAGAACCGCGTGCGCCAGCCCTTCGTGTGCGGCATTGTTATCTCTCGCCAAAGCACCAGCTTCTCGTTTTGGCCGAGGGCGGCGCGTGGCAGCGCGATCAACTGGCGACGCCGAAGGAACCAATCTCGTTTGCGCTGGAACTGACTCAGTTGGCCAAACAATTGATACTAGTAAATCAGTCACTCGGTTACCCAAGTGACCAACTTACGGCATATCCAGCGAAGTTGCCCCAAACGATTATGAAAGCGGGCTGGCCCAACGAAGAATTTCTGCGCCAGAATGGTTACAAAGAGATCATGTTTGCCGAGGTGAATCAATCCGACTTAGTAAGAACAAGGAAAGAAGACCGTTCTGCCACCGTTCTGGTGATTTATGAAAAATCGGCCAACACACAGTATTTTCCTCCGCCTGATTATCTTGGGTTCTCGCCACATTTCATCGTACAAAATCTTCCCGATTTTACTAGCTTGGGATTTAATATCGCGGACACTCGCACTACGCTCCACCCGAATTCACTCTTGCTAATTCCTATCACACTACCATTGGATTTGATCCTCGCTCCAGTGGAAAATAAGCCCTCTCCTTTCCACTGAATTAAGTGAGTTTGGCATCTTGGCAAGGCTTGCGCCATGCGGATGGTTAGCTTTTATTTTAAGTATGCCTGTTGCCGAGTCCCTCATCACTATGCCTTTGCCTGCCGCAGTTCCGGCGAAACTGCCCGAGGGTGTCCGTATGGGCAACGAGCAGCTGGTGCGCCTCACGGCCCTGGCGGGGGCGAAGGTCGCGGCACTCATTGCCCGGGAAAAACAGGGCGGATTTTTGCGCGTGGCCATCACCGGCGGCGGGTGTAACGGCCTCAGCTACAAGCTGCGCTTCACGCCGGAACCGAAGCGCGGGGACATCCTCGTCGGGACCGCCGGCGCACGCGTGCTGGTGGACGCCAAGACCGCGCTCTACCTGCGCGGCACCGAGGTGGATTATTCAGACCGCATGATCGGCGGCGGCTTCAAGTTTACCAATCCGAACGCCAAGGCGAGCTGCTCCTGCGGCGAGAGCTTCAGCACTTGAAGGGCCCGTGCCAGGCGCACGGTGCAGACGGAAGGTTATCCCGTTCTGTCCCGCCCATCGGCCCTGGCGGGGCCTTGCGGCGCGAGCGAGCCACCATCGAGCCACTCGCTTTCAACCAGCTCAATGCGCGGGTTGGCCGGGATGCCGAAGTCGCGGTTGGTAATGCGGGCGGCCAGCAGCTCGACCGCCCACGCACCCATGAGCGGCTGGTTTTGGTGGAGGCCAGAAAAGCCCGAGCCGGCCAAAATCTGACTGAGCACGACCACGCCAAGGTCATCCGGCACCGGCACACGATGGCGCCGCAGCGCCGCACGCAACTCGACGACCATGTCGTAGAGATGGACAAATACCAGCACGTCGGGCCGCTCACGCGCCAGCCAGGCCAGCAGCGGCTTTTCCTCGACACGCTCAAGCTGGAGCACCGGCAGCGCCCGGCCCGGGCCGAGGCGGTGTTCGCACCAGCCGAGGTAGGCCGAGGTGTGCGCATGGCCGCTGCGCGCCTCCTCATAGCGCCCGAGCACGAGGCCGGGCCGCCGGTAGCCGAGCCGGTGGACCCGTTCGAGGACGTTGACGGTGTCGTTGTAAAAATGGCTCGTGACGCGGTGCAGCGGCGTCCGGATGCTCAGGCCCACGGTCACGATGGCGTGGGCGGCCAGCTCGGCGGGAAACTCCTGGTCGAGGTCAGGGCTGCCGAAGCTCAGCAGCCCTTCGATGCCACGCGCGCCGAGAATACCGCGAAACCGCGAGTAGGTCATGCCCGGCGCACGCAGCCAAAGCGGCTCCAGGCGGTAGCCCAGCTCATCGGCCCGGCGTTTCATACCTTCATAGATCTGCGCGAGGTGCCGCGAGTTTTCCCATGGCCGGGGATGGTCATAAAAGGAGATGACCCCGAAGCACGCCTGCTGCCGCACCGCCCGCGGCCGGCGCAGGTGCGTCATCATGGCCACAAGCTTCGCGTCCGGCCGGTAGCCTTCTTGGGCGGCGAGCCGGCGGACCTTCTTCCGCGTCGCGGCAGACACCTTGGGGCTGTCGCGCAACGCGAGCGAGACCGCCGATGGCGACAGCCCGGCCAGCCGGGCGAGATGGCGCACGTTCATGGTGAACAGTTGACCGAAAATCGCCGTCGAAGGCAAGCACCAGCGATTGAAACAAACCCCGCCACCGCCCGCCAAAAGAGGTAAGGTTCCGAAGGCCTCTGGCGTCACGGCGACGCAGCAGGGGCGGTGAGGGTGCTGGCGGCGCGGTTGTTGGCCGGCACCGCATCGGGCGGCGTGCCGGGCGGGTTCGTCAGCGTGGTGAGGAAGGTAAGCTTGCCAGCAGCGGCGAGCTGCGCGTCGTCCACCGGCACGGTGACGGTGTAGGTTTCGCCGGGCTGGAGCGAAGGCAGGCCGGTGGCAGTGGCGCCGCCGCCAGCATCCACGTTGAGCGTCAGGCCGCTGACGGCCTGCCCGCTGCGGTTCTGGACGACAAACTCCATGTTGCCCGTGTCGCCATTGAAATAATGGCTGGAGATCGCGGTGTCCACGCGCGTGGGATCATTGCGGTTCATCGCCCAGCCGACATTGAGGCTGCCAACGCCGTAGTCGGGGTCGGTGCCGGCGCGACCGCCGTCGCTGGAGTATTGCAGGAGCGTCTGATAGGCGTCTGTCGCTGTCATCCCGGGATTTTGGTTCATCATCGCGGCGACGGCTCCGGCCACCGTCGGCGCGCTGGCGGAGGTGCCGGTAAAATAGACCCGCTCGCCGTCGAGCCACGCGGCCTGCACCTCATAGCCGGGCGCGGTCAACTTCAGCTGCGGGCTTGAGTTGGAAAAAATGTCCTGCTGCCCCACCCCGTCAATGGAACCGACGGAAATGACGCGTGCGTCGGCGGCGGGCCACGTAAGCTGGCTGGCCTGATCGTTGCCGGCGGAGGCCACGATCACCGCACCGTGGTCCATGGCGTAGCCTATGGCATTGCTCAGGTAAGCCGAGTTCGAATACGCGCCCATGCTGATG